>JADGAM010000031.1 GCA_015232015.1 Oligoflexia bacterium
TACATACATTCCAGCAACCTAAAATCAAATGCATTGAATTCAATTAAAAACCATGAAAAACAGTACATTGAATATTTAAATGAAACAATACATTTTGCAGATGATAATAATATAAATTTGGAAGTTAAAATTAAATGAAAACAAAATTTTAGATAACAATCTTTATATTGTACCTTTTGTTAACGAATTGATTTTCGGAAGAGATTCTATAGAATTAAATTTCAAAAATAGTATCAATAATTATTACATTGATTTACGCAGTATTACAGCTATTTCATCGGCTGGTATCAAATTTTTAAATGATTTGATAATAGAAATCCGCAAACTTAATAAATATGTTTGTATTATTGCATTCGATGGCATTAACAAAATTTTAGATAAATCAATTATTTCGAAAATAATTCAAATTTCTGCAACAACCGAAAGTAACGATATCGATAATTTTAAACTTATTAGGAGTTGGGTCGTATATTACAGCTTCCGGTATAAATTATGAATCATTGGCCATATTCTGTTTAGTTTGGGGTATGGGCGGTGCCTTTATCTCTCTCTTACTTTCAAAAGTTTTGGCCAAATGGATGATGGGTGTGCAAATTGTTGAAGCAAATGGTCCATACTCTTGGCTTGTTCAAACTGTTCATGCCCATGCACGAAGAGCAGGACTTTCTTCAATGCCTGAAGTAGGAGTCTACGATTCTCCGGAGATGAATGCATTTGCAACCGGGCCCACAAAATCTAGCGCATTAGTAGCAGTCTCGACTGGACTTATTAATAGTATGAATCGAGATGAAGTGGAAGGAGTTATTGGCCATGAGGTTGCTCACGTTGCCAATGGTGATATGGTTACTATGACAATAATTCAAGGAATTATAAATGCTTCTGTAATGTTTTTTGCACGAATTGCCGCATATGCAGTTGAACAAGCATTAAGAAAAGATGACGATGAAGAAAGAGGTGGATTAAGTTCGCTTCTACATATGTTTTTAGTTATTATATTTGAAATTGTATTTGGAATTGCGGGAATGATAATAGTTGCGTATTTCTCAAGAAAAAGAGAATTTGTGGCAGATGCTGATAGTGCAAAAATAGGAGGACGTGAAAAAATGATTGCCGCCTTAGAGGCATTACAAAGAAATTATGAAAACATGACTACTGATAATGGTGGTATGAGTACGTTAAAAATTTCTAATAAAGGAAGTTGGCTTGCTCTATTTTCAACACATCCACCACTAGAAGATAGAATCGAGGCACTAAAAAGAGGTTATCAACACTCTTACAAATAAAAACTATAAACCATAAAATAAAAACCTATAAACCATAAATGTACAAAGGATGAATGATGTTTTTAGAAAGTAAAGAGATAATTGATAGACCTTTAGAAGAGGTTTATCAATTAGTTCGAGACAATCTCCCATCAATAGTTCCCTATCTTCCTAATATTGAAAAAGTTGAAGTGTTAAAATTTGAACACTCAGGAGATGGTAATTTAACCAACATTTTAAATCAGTGGCATGCAAAAATTGAAGTGCCTGATGTGGCCATGAAATTTATTAATAAAAATCTTTTTTCATGGAAGGACTCTGCCATATGGAAAAATGATAAACATTTAGTAGAATACAAATTAGAATCTTGTTGGACCAAAGATCTTTTCGATGCCAAAGGAACAAATCATTTTACAGCAATATCTGATAATAAAACTGAACTTAAGATAAGTTGTGAAGTAATTCTTCACCCAGATAAGGTTCCTGGTGTACCAACATTTTTAGTAAAGAAAGTATTACCAATAATTGAAACTACAGTAGAAAAAGTTTTAGGACCAAATCTAATGAGTTTAGGAAGAGGAATTCAAGCATACTACAAGAACAATAAGCAATAATTTTTTTATAATTTTTTTTATAATTTTTTAAGGAGAGGAAAATGGTATCATATAAGTCATTAGGTTTAGTAAACACCAAGGAAATGTTTAAGAAGGCCCATCAGAATGGTTTTGCTATCCCTGCTTACAACTTTAATAACATGGAACAGCTGCAAGCAATAGTTATGGGATGTGCAGAATCAGACTCTCCCTTTATTTTACAAGTCTCAAGTGGGGCCAGAAAATATGCTAATCAAACACTTTTGCGTTTTCTTGCTCAAGGAGCAAGTGAGATGTTAAAAGAGTTAAATCCACACTTAAAATTTGCTCTTCATCTTGATCATGGAGATACATTAGAACTATGTAAATCATGTATCGACTCTGGTTTTTCATCTGTAATGATCGATGGATCACATCACTCTTTTGCTAAAAATATAGAACTTACTAAAAAAGTTGTAGAGTATGCTCACGATCACGATGTAACTGTAGAGGGAGAATTAGGAGTTTTAGCAGGCATTGAAGATGAAGTTAGTTCAGATAAATCAACTTACACTCATCCAGAGGAGGTTGAAGAGTTTGTTAAAAAAACTAATGTTGATTCACTTGCAATTTCTATTGGTACCTCTCATGGAGCAATGAAATTTAAACCTAATATGTGTACAAAAAATGCTGATGGAATACTTGTTCCTCCTCCCCTACGTTTTGATATTTTAGAACAAGTTGAAAAAATAATTCCAGGTTTCCCTATTGTATTGCATGGAGCATCCTCAGTATTACCTTACTATGTAGAGGCAATTAATAAGTATGGTGGAAAGTTACAAGATGCTGTTGGTATTCCCGAAGAGCAACTTCGTCATGCGGCCAAATCAGCAGTATGTAAAATTAATATTGATTCTGACGGACGTTTAGTTTTTACAGCATCAATTCGTAAGGTATTTCATGATAAACCAGATGAATTTGATCCTCGTAAATATTTAGGTCCTGCAAGAGATGAATTAAAGAAAATGATTATTGAAAAAAATAAAAATGTGTTAGGATCTGCTGGTCAAGGTAAAAACATCTTTGCATAATATAATCTTTGCATAATATAATCTTTGCATAATATAATCTATGTATATGTATAATCTATATGTAATCTACAATGAAAATGAATGGTAACTTTAAGACGCTTAATTGCTAAAGAATGGATATCAGCATTCCTGGCATCCCTTTTTATTTTTATACTACTTGTAAGTGTTGCTAACATTGTCTCTGAACTTTTAAGAAGCGTTACCACATTATCAGACATCTTATTAAATAATCTCTTAGAAATGCCTAAATGGTTAAATAAAATTTTACCAATTGCATGTTTAACCGCCACGCTCTTTAGTCTTAATCGATTACAACGAAAAGGGGAACTAATGGCAATCTTTGCTTGCGGTTTTCCAAGACGTTCTTTTTTTCTATTAATTTTACGTCTCTCATTTATTGTGGCCATCTTTCAATTTTTAAATTCATCTTATATTCAGCCCTATGCTGATAATTTAAAATTCTCCTGGCTTCGAGATGGAGGAATCCACTTTAGAGGTAATAAATCACAAAGCTTAAAAACCAGTACCAGTGCTACGGGGAAAATTTGGTATAGAAATGATAAGTACTACGCCTCATTCTTGGCCTTTGATAAACACAGAAATGAGTTAAGAGATTTAACTCTATTTTTTTATGATTCAAGTTATAAAATAGAAAAAATTATTAATGCTGACAGGGCCCAATCCGATTCAAATGATAGTAATTCACATCAATGGTTACTAACTACTGGCAATGAAATTTCCGATCTTAAGAATAAAAGTTTTCCTCAGAAAAAAATTTTTGAAAAAATAAATTTAAATCTAAGTGAAAAACCCTCTGATTTTTTAGATATTGATTTAGATATTACTAAAATGGATATAAAAAATTTGTATTATTATATCTTAAAGATAAAAAAATTAGGGATCAATGCTTGTGAATACGAAGTTATGTTTTATGAAAAATTTGCCTCTTCTATAATTTGTATTATTTTTGCTTTTATCGCGGTCGGGGCCATATTCAATCCCAATCGCAGAAACAACTCATTTGGAAAAAATGTATTTTTCATAATGATTTTTACCGCTATTTTTTGGCCTTCTTACTCATCGTTTATGGATCTTGCTAGTGGTTCCAAACTTCCAGCATTATGGGCAACATTTGCTATCCCAATTGTTTGTAGTATATATATACTTATTTATTTTTATAAGCATAGAAGATTAGCTTAAATTTTTATTTTAAACTTAAACAAACCTAACCTTAAAATTAATTAATATGACAAAATTAATATGACAAAATCCAATACCTTTTTATTCTTCGTACGCTTAATTGTTTTATTACTAATTATCCTTCTACTTAACAGAATTGTTTTTGCAATTTACTTTTCTACCAATGCTCACAATTTTACAATTAGTGATCTTTGCAGGGCCTTTTATCTAGGATTCAAATTTGATTTAAGATTAATATTATTTTCACTCTCCCCTCTTCTTCCGCTTACTGCCTTAGCAAATTTAATATTTAGACCACTTCCTCCCTCTCATTGGTTTTGGAAAATACTAGTTAGAATTTATCTTAATATTTTAATTATGGTATTTTTTGTTTTTTATGCCTTTGATTATGGCCACTATGCTTACTTGCAATCAAAGCTCAGTAGTACCATTTTACAAATGCTTCAAAATGCCGCCATCTCTTTTCAGATGATGAGGGAAAGCTATCCCATGATTTTACCATTACTGGCATTCATATTAATACTATTTACTTTTGATTTTATAGTAAGAAGAAAAATTTTACCCTCTACTTTACCCGCTACTGGTCTCGTTCCTAATAAACCTAAATTAATAAAAATAATTCTTTTTTGGTTTGTAATCATTCTTTTATGGGCAGCGGCCATCTATGGAAAAATTTCATTTTATCCTCTAAGATGGGGAGAAGCATACTTTGTACCAAATAAATTTATTTCTGCTGTGGCATTAAATCCCATCTTAAATTTCTACGATACTTGGAATTACAGAGAGCGCGAATATGATGCAGAATTGACAAAAAAATATTTTCCCTCAATAAAAAAATTCTTAAAATTACCTGATAATGCAACTCCTTTAAATTTTACTAGAGCACTAACTCCAGTTATTCCTCATCCACTTCTTATTAGGCCACTTACTACTACTACTACAGGCACCCCTCCAAATGTTGTGGTAATCATTGTGGAATCGTTAGTGGCCTATAAAACCGGAACTTTTAAAAGTCCACTTAACCCTACTCCTTACATTGATAAGTTAATAAAAAAATCAGTATTTTTTGATCACTTCTATGTACCTTCACAGGCGACTGCTAGATCAGTATTTGCCTTTGTGACAGGTATTCCTGATGTCACTGCTCAAAAAGATACAAGTACTAGAAATCCTCTTATTGTTGATCAACACACACTTATAAATGAATTTAAAGAGCATCAAAAATATTATTTTTTAGGAGGAGATGCAAATTGGGGAAGTATTAGAGGATTACTAACAAATAATATTAACGGTATTAAGATTTATGAAGAAAAGGATTATTCCTATCCTCGGAATGATGTCTGGGGAATATCCGACTATCATCTATTTTTAGAGGCCAACAAAGTTTTTAAGAATGAAAATAAACCTTTTTTTGCCATTGTACAAACATCAGGTTTCCATCGCCCTATGACTATTCCTAAAGATAGAGGTAGCTTTGAATTTCAAAATCTAAATCAAGAAGAAAAAGTATTACTTAAGGAGTATGGATTTGAATCAGAAGAAGAGTTACACTCACTTCGTTTCCAAGACTATTCTATTGGGAATTTCTTGCAAATAGCTCAAAAAGAAAAATATTTTGAAAATACAATATTCGTTATCTTCGGAGATCATGGGCTTCCAGTAAATGATGCTAAAAATGTCTCTTTTGGGGAGAAAATTCATGATTTAGAAAATTTTCATGTACCTTTAATTTTCCATGCACCCAAATTTTTTAAAACACAAACTATAAAGAAAATGGTTAGTGAAATTGATGTGCTTCCAATTTTATCATCTTTATTTGCTATTCCTTGTAACTATCAAACATTGGGCCGAGATATTTTTAATAATAAGTACGATGATCAAAATATGTTATTTGTTTATTACTGGTATATGCGCCCATCAAGATATGCTGTTGTAAGCGATACTGATTTTGCTCCAGCAGATACTGAAGGAAAGAAAGAACTTTTCTTTTATAGGACAGAACAGGCGGGTATTGATTATGCCGTAGAGGCACAACATAGCGAGAAGGCACGCGAGCTAAATGATTTGGCCAATGGTATATATAATGCCAGCAAATACTTAATGCATTTTAATGGGAAAAATGAAAAAAATGAAAAAAATGAAAAAAATAAATGATGTTTTTAAAATCTCCCTTGATCTAATTAAGCGTGATCGTTCTTTACAAATTCTGTTATTATTCCCCTTTTTAATAGGAATTTTATTATACATTTTTTTTGCAATCATGGCATTTAAAGTGGGAATCCCCTATATTAATGAGCTTCTGCTTAAACAATGGGCATTTTTAAATTCATGGGCCCAATGGATAAGTTACATACTAATTACTCTTACTGCTCTCCTTCTTATAGTTTTTTGCAATTTTACCTTTGTAATTATTGTTTCAATTTTATCTTCTCCATTTAATCAAATGATCAGCGATAAAATTGAATTTTCATTAAATAAAACAATTTCCTCCGATAGTACAAATTCATTTTTTTCTAGTTTTGTATTTGGAACATTTAATGATTTAAAGAGAATTTCATTCGTAATTTTTGCTAGTATTATACTTCTTATCATAGGATTTATTCCAGTACTTACTCCCATAAGTATTTGTATGTCGGCCCTCCTAATCTCCTATCAATTCTTAGATTATAATTGGAGCAGGCATAAACTGGGAATATTTTCATCCTTACACGAAGTTAGAAATAATTTATTTTATTATTTAGTAATTGGATTTTTATTTTTATTTTTATTTTCAATTCCTATAATTAATTTGCTAACACTTCCTTTTGCCGTGGTTTTTTATTCTGTCTATTGGGTAAAATACAAATGTTAGAAATGTTAGGGACCGTCAAAAAAAGAAAAAAAGGATGGATTGATTTATTAATTATGAGTAGTAATTGGGATTTAAATTCTGATCCCTTTTATTTATCAATTAAAGATAAATTGCATCTATTACAATCTTGGTAACTTTATTAAATTGAAGGAAGAATATGTAAATGTCATTGTAATAATCTCATAAAAATTTTATTTATCCGTTCTGGAGTTGTATTATTCACACTTGCTGCTTTTTCAAACAAGTTATTTAATTCTTGTGAATCCCCACTTAAAGATTTTCTATAAGCTTCAGTTGCAGTATTGAGATCAACACCAGTTAACTGTTTTGAAAAAGCATGAACATCAGCATTGGTGACAGTTCTTCTTTTTTTCAGCTCTCCCCATTGACTTGATAATTTTGCAATTTGAATACCTCTCTCTTCACTTAATCCAAATTCGGCCGATAATTTCTCTCCTATCTGGGCAATTTTTTGTTCTTGTAAAAAGGCACCCATTTTTTCTAGATCTTTTTCTGCACCGGATGCTTCTTCGAAATACATTTTGTATTCCCAACTATAATATGTCCCTGCAGACGAAGGAACCAAATTGTCAATAACATCACTAGACGCTGCGGAATTAAAATAATCTTCCATAGACATACCTGTATGATAATTTATCAAATTGTATGCAATATATTTACCTGTAGATTGGTTATAGATCACACAATAATTAGTAGCATCTTGCCCTTGAGCCTTTGCTAATAAAAATTGATTTGTTTTATAATAACTATTTAGTTGGCCTTCAAAATTATTGGCCTTAGTTACTGGGTTCTCCGTGTATTCACATGAAACTAGAAGAATAAGTCCTAAAACTGCAAATAGTGATAATAACTTTTTCATCATTTTCTCCTCTGTAAAAAATGTTTTTAAGATCTTTTCTTACAACAATAATTTGTTGGATAAAGAGATCTTATTTATTAATGTTTGAATTTTTTTTAAAAATAAACAATCATTAAATGCTTACAGATTTTTTAAATATTTTTTATCTCTTAGAGATAAAATGCACCTGTGATTTATTCTCTGAAATAGTTTTTGAAATAAATGTTAGTTGCCTTTTGACTCTAACTTTTTTATAAAAAGAAAATAATCTTACTTCTATTGACAAAAACAGTCGGTGACTTCTAGGTCCCCCTAAACACAAATTATTTATCGCAAGTACTATATAGTACTTGATAGTAACTAGTACGTCGCAGGAGCGAGCTCGAAATCTGACGAACCCCAAATTATTTATCGCAAGTACTATAGACCATCTCGATTATCATGAACAATTTGTAATAACTTCTTTATAACCTTTACCATATTAAATGATGATAAGTTTTGATTTTTTTTATTAACATCAAGATTTACTGGTATTGCTTTGAAATCCTTTATTTTTATTGAACTTGAGGATAATTTCTTGTCCTCTTCTTGTATTTTTTCTTTTATTAAAGTAAGATTATTTTTATTAAGTCTTTTACATCGATTATTATAATCAAAGATTTGATTGTTAATAAACTCTTCTGTTATTCGATAAAATTCAGCAAAATTTAAGTTTTTACTAGTTTTAATCATCTCTTCAGTAATATAAATTATAGCATTCCCGGTAGTTCTATCTGCTTTATTTATAACATTACTTTTCACAACAATTTCACTTAAAGCTTTTAAAACATCACTATTATGTTTTAATTTGCTTATAATTTTTATTATCTCAATATAATTTTTTTGCAATTTATGACCTTGATATATTCTATAAGCAGTTAATTGCATGTCTTTATTGCTTGCAAAACTTGAACGCATGATTTTTAATAATTGATTTATGTTGATATTTTTAAAAGAATCAGAATATAATTTTGGAAGTTCTCTTAGTAAATCTCTCATGCAAAAAATTGCATTGTGGTTAATTCCATCTTCAACTTTAGTTTCACCTTTTATACACACTTGTCTTTCAAAGAAACAAAACGCTTCTTGAAATTTTTCTACAGTCTTAGAATAATTTTTTAATATACTTTTTACTTGTGAATCATCAAGACCTATTTTTTTAAGTAAAAATTCCTTTTTCTTTTCTTCATAGATTTTATCAAATTGTTTAAGCAATGGGTGCTTTGAAAATTTTTTTATATTTTTTTTATTTCCGCTTTTTATAAAATCTATTAATTGAATAAATGTTTGCACTATATATCTGGCCTTTTGTTTTTGCTCTAAAATTGTTGTAGAAAAGCGATCAACATCATCGTAGCGATATTTATGATGAAATAATCCAAATTGTCTTACTGATCCAAAATCAATTATTCCTCCATTGGTTAAAATATTATCTCCATCCCAATCTAGCCAACAAAAAATATATTCACTTTCAAATTTGGCGGCCACTGTAGCAAATGTTTTAACCAGTGATTCTAAAAAAAATTGATATCTATGATGATCTGTTGTTAATTTTGGATAATTGCCATTTTTTATTTCACGATTAATATAATAATCAGTGATTTTTTTTGATGCCTCTAAATTATTTTGTTTTAAGTGAATAAAAAAGTGAGATGGCCTAATTAAATTTTCTCCTACTCTCACATTTATAGAATATTGTTTACTAAAATATATGATTACTAACGTTCGTTCAGTTTCAATATTATTACCATGAAATATTTCACTTAAGACTGCAGCTCCATAACCATCATTAGCATCAGCACACCCACATCCATAAGAGACATTAGGATCTCCCGTTTTAAAAAAAGTTTTATTTATAGCGGAGGCAGGACTTAGTGATGTTGCTCCAGTTCCACAACTAGATACATCATAGATTTTTCCATTGGATTCAATTACTCCATTCCATATTGAACGGCCATCTCCGGAGGTTTTTCCTTTTTTATTTGGATGTTGTAATTGCAAATAACGAGTGGCCATGTATTCATTTTTACGAATTTCAGAGGGAGAAATTGGTGTCTTATGAATGATATCGTATTCATTTATTATTGTAATTGCAAATGTATTTAATAAAGTCTGTTCTAACTCTACATTTAATTGATGAGGATGATCTTTATCTATAAGACCTAATTCTTTGGCCAAAGCAAAATTAAAAAATAAAATTTTTCCATTTTTTCTAGTTCTTGCGGAATAATTTATATATCCTTCTCCAGGAGCAAAGACTTGTTGAAAGGGGTGTCTTCCATCAATCGAAGAAAATTTAATATATTTTTGTTTTTCTTTATGAAGTACACTCAATGTATTATCCTTGTTAATAAAAAAAATTAATAGGAAAACAACTACTAATTTTAGCCCGCCTGTTTTGTCGCAATTGATGAATGAAATTTAGCAAAGGCCTCAATCAATCCTTTAAAATTACCTAGATTGTAGCGTTTTTTAATATCAAATATAACTTCATTATTCCTCTGATAATCAAAATCATTTTTATAAATTCTTTTTACATAGTTATGGGCCAAAATAAAAGTGCAACTTAATACTGGCAAGTGCATGGCATGGATTTTTTCAGGAAACCCTTCCCCTTTTGGTTCTTCATGATGTTGACGAATAATATTTATCACTTCGGTAGGAATGAATTCAATTTTCTCCAACATATTACTGATGATAATTGGATGCTCAAAATAATTTTTAATATCACTTTTAGAAAACTTTTTTAAATCAGGATCGTTTTGGTCTTGTACAAGTGCCAAATCACTATTTGTTAATACAACATCATGTAAAAGTGCGGCCATACACAAATGATCAATATTTCTATCATCTGACCAATCCATTTGTTTTAAAATTTCACAACAAACTATCGCAGTTAAATAACTATGATCATATAAATAATCTTTTTTATTCCTTATAGTATAAAGTAAATTGGACAAGTGTGTGTTTCTATCAACTAAGTTTATCATTTGCTTAACACTTTTTTCTGCTAAAACTATTGCTTCCTGAGTAAATCCCATATCACTAATAATCGTATTAAGCATATAATTGCTCATCGATATTGTATCCAGAATGCTCGCATCGCTCATTCCTTCAGTGTCAACAATTAGAAAAGGCATTTTATTTAGAGTTACCTGAAATTTATTAAAATCAGAATTTCTAATATATAGATATTCAACATTTTTTGATCTTAATTTATCTATATCATCTTTGGTGTAATTAACATTTTCTTTAATAACTTTCACATACTTTTGATCTGATAGTTTAATAAAAACATCACATAAAACACGATTATACCTCATGAAATAAATTAATTTCACTCGCTGAAAGGCCATCAAAGAATTAGTAACCCTTAAAGGTCTTAAAATTTTTATAATTGCTATTTTAAAATCATTAGGCGCAACAGGAGTTAATATATTATCATTTCTAGGATTATGATATTTAAATCCAGATAATTCTTCTATCATATCTGGAAGATCAGAACTAAATAAAACAAAAGGTATTTGGGGATATTTTTCACGAACAAAAGTATATAATCCATCATCCCCAGTATTGTTAGTATAAATGACAAGATCAATTTTACCTATACACATCGAAAGTTTTTCAATCGCTATTTTACAACTAATGACCTCAATTACTTGCAAACCTTCAAGCAAATTATCAAGGTAAATAGAATATATTTGTCTCTCTCTATCGTTGGCATTTACAAATAGTACTTTCATAGATAGTTTTATCGTCAAAAAAATTTATAACTTAATAACAAGTTAGTGGTGTGTATTAACAAGTGATTAAACGTTACCGTAGTGGATGAGGCCCTTACCCTTAGTAGCACTTTCATTTAGGAAGATGCCGTAATATGGTTTTCGTATTCTTTACTAAACTTGCTACTAGTGTAGACAGTAATGATTTTGTTCCACAGGAGATAGTGGGCATGGGCATTGCTGTTATTGATGTGAAATAATTTTTTCTGAAAGTAGGTCCAGACATGAACTTTCTTCCCATTAACTTGTGAGTATCAGCGATTAGATCAGATTTTTTGGTGCTAGCAATTCTCATTTTTTCATGGGTGTCTTTTACTGCTAATATTATATTTTCGATTACCGATTCTAACAGAGGATCATCTTTATACTTTTCTTTTAAGGATTTCATTTCTTCAATAGATGTAATTTTTGAAAATTCAGCAGCAATAAATTTTCTTCTTGCTGCAAATGCTTGATATAAATTTTCAGCATTAAATTCTGCTGAAGGATTGGAAGTAGATTTCTTCCATTCATTAAATATTTTTAATAGATAAGGGTGATTCTTCCAACAGTCTATAGTTATACCCCGTCGCATAATTAACTTCACTTTTTGAAGTGTACTTATTGTGCTAACAAGAGGAATGAAAAAGAAATCATTTTTAAATTGGCAAGAGGCTCGTAGACTTCGGGGTATTGAACTGTTCCATAAGGGTTGGAAGCAATCAGAAATTGCTGAAGCTCTTGGTGTGAGCAAGAGGGCCGTGTTTCAGTGGATTCAAAAGTATAAATGTGATGGACTGTGCCCAATCTTTAATTCAGCAGCGATCTCTTTTATGCTTTTAAATTCGATCACCTTCTCGGTACGAGAAGCGATCTCGCTTGCAAGTTGTTCTTCGGTAATTTTTGCATAAGCATTTACTAATGCTAATGACAGTATTACCGAGGTGAAAATCATATTAAGCAAAAATTTTTTAGTTGTTCTCATAGATCATTTCCTATTAATTTTCATGTTATATTTCGAATGTTGATTCCATTCCTATCGAATCCTCTTAAGTATTCCTGAAAATATTTGAGTAAAAATTCTAGCACCTGATTTAGACAGTTCTGGTACTGCTATTGTTTTACATACAGGCATTGAGGTATCGAAAGAACTGCCAGATGGAATCGATGGCATCGACCTAATTTGATATTTAATTTTAGATGCTTCCTCCATAGCTCGGAAAGAAGCTTCTTGTTGTTGCTTTTTAAGTTTATCATAGGATGAAGATAGGGCCTTTAAGTCCTCTAAGTCCTGTAATTGGCGCTTAGTTTTTTCAGCTACAATCGTTTGCTCAATATCTCTCTCTCCAATTAAATCTTTATACAAACTAGGATTCTCTTGCTTTAAAATTTTAAATAGTTCTTTATGTAAACGATCAATGGCCATAAAATCACTCTCGATAGTAGTAACATCTATGTCAGCATATTTTGCTTTTTCACTCATGCTGATTCCATCAAATGTTTTCTCCTTATTTTTTTTCGCTATTTCAAAACGATCACTTATAGATTTAAATTCTTCACCACTAATAGAACCTTTTTTCATCAACTCAGTAACAATTTTCATTCCCAGTGGCCACTTATTCTGGATATCCAATTTGGCATAAATAAGCCCCATATTAATTAGATCATCAACCTTTTGATCTAAAGCTGCGGCCCTCTTGCCACCCAGTTGAGGACGCCCTTTATCATCCACTGGAATTGCCTCGAAGCCTTTTACTAACCCATATTTTACAATGGCATCGGTTGCGTGCAATCGCGCTCTTCTTAAATCATCTGACCATCCTGAACTATTCTTACCAATGGTCATCCTCTCTGCCACACTACCGGCCACTAGTTGTGCAATTTCACTAATAATGCTTGTAAGTCCAGGAGAAGAAGGAAAAGTATCGACCGGTTGGTAGCGAGCATAACCTAAATGTCCATCTCCAGGTAATATGGTTAGAAAATCTAAATTCTTACCAGAAACATTTTTATTGTTTACCAAGGCATGGCCAACTTCATGATAGGCGGTATTTTCCGCCACACTTTTTGATACTAACATCTTCTTATTCGCAAGCTGAGTTATATCACTAGTTACTTCGAAATCATAAATGGCCTCTGTGCCAGCAGCTTGAGTAGCTTGAGCAGCTTGAGCAGCTTGAGTATTAGGAAATACTTTTGCATTTAAAGTGGTACTTCTTCTAAAGCTTTCATCGACAAAAGGAAGATCGGGCATATTATCTTTCATAGTAAGAACTACTTTGGAATTTTTAATTTTAATGGGATCGTACTTTTCAGTGACCGCTTTTATCAAAACACCAGTTACTTGATTCTTGACGAAGTTTCTAATACTTCTGGCCCCTTGCTTGTGATTAAAAAATGCTTTTTCTACTTTACTATAAAAATCTGCAGCAACCTCTACCTTGAAACCATGGGTTATGGTCAGACTATCCAGTTCATCTTTTAATAGCCTTTCTACAATCGCCTCTCGCTCTTTAGATAAGAGAGGTTTGGTTAAAAATACTTCTGAAAAACGTCCAGCAAGTGCCTCGGGAAAATTTGAATCCCGTAAAATTTCTAACACCTTATCTTTTGAACTATGATTTTTCCAAGTAGACATCAGCAAATCATCGTTACTTCCATCAAAGAATAATTGCTCTCCATCGTTACCGGTGGACACAAAAATATATTTGGAAAGATCATATTTAGTACCTCTCGGACTAATCCATATGCCTTCATCAAATATCTCATAGAATCTTTTTAAGATTGCATTCTTTTCAGTCGGATTACCGCCACCCACATTAGAAAATTCATCAAAGACGATGACTCCTCCACCTGGAAGTTTCTTTAATGCAGATTCAAATTCTGCATCTTCTTCTGATCCTACATGACCTTTGGGAGAACCAAAAACATTGTTGGCCATATGGGTGTTAGTAATATTTCCCATAGATATAATCTCAATTTTATCGCTGCCAATATCTTTTGCATTACCTTTGCTTAATTCATTCATAGGACCATACACTACATTGGCAATGGCCTTCGCCATTTCAGTCTTGCCAGTACCAGTTCTACCAATTAAGAATATGGAAACAGGGGATTTATTTTTGGGATTAAAATAGTGAGAACGAATTGCTTGGGCCGTTTCTTTAACTATATGATCTTGTACTATAACTTGGGTAAGCATTGCTTTTTCTAACATGCCCATACGTTCTCTGAACTCTGAATCTAGATAAGGATTTCCTACTGGAACATCTGCGGCCGCTATTTATGTTTTTATATCTTTATTTTTATTTGTGATTACAATTTTAGACTTTTCTAAAGGAGTGCCGGCCTTTTTCAGTTGTAAAACGATAGTATCACCTTTCACCGCCTTGGCGGTAGTCATGGCCTCTTCTATTGCTCGATTTAAATAAGTTCTTATTTGCTGACTGATTTGGCGGGCCCCATCTTCCGGACTAAAACTTGATAAGGCCATATTTTTTACCACTTCATCAGAGATGTTAAAATCAATTCCATATTTGGTCTTAATATTGCTAATTGATTTATCTACTTCTTGCCGAGCAATTATTTCTGCATCTTCTATTAATCTAGGAGCGGCCAAAGCAAAGTTATCTATACGATTAACAATTTCTGGAGGCAACGCTTGCGATGCTTGAGCATGTCTCTTATCATCATCAGTTAAAAATATATTTTTTAAAAGCTTTTGCCCTTTGGCCCCTTTATAATTAGCAGTTACCGCCTTAATATCTTCACTGGTCAATATTTTATTTCTCGGAAAAATTCTTTTCGAACCTTTATTGCTAGTAAGGATTATCATATGCTTATTTAATTTTCTGGTTCTACTATCATTTCCAACAATCTCTCCTTTATCAAAAAATTCCATTAATTTTTTCCAGAATGCCGGTCCTGCTTTTTCTGCTTCATTAAATACAATCACTCCTCCTTGTTTTCCTGGGCCATCCAAAAATTCAATTAAGCGCCCTTTTTGTCTATCACTGGAGACAACCCCTGCAGGAGCTCCTAGAAGATCATTCAAAGAGTAATCGTCACCTCCACCTGAAAATTGGGTACAATCTACCACTAACATTCTAGAGGTGTTACCATATAGTTTTTCTGCCAGCTTTTCAGCAACATAGGTTTTACCAACACCAGTTGGACCCATAATCATAGTAGTGGTATGCATTTTTTTTCCACCAACAGAGAGCATGATCGACCTATATGAATCCATTAATCCGTCTACCAATTGTTCTTGATTAATGACCTCTTTATTTAATTCTGCCTTTTTATTTTTTAAATATTTAAAGAACCCTGTGCTATCATAAGGGCTAAAAGGAACACCCGTTTCTTCTGCAACATATTGATAGATATCTTTAGCAGATATAGACATGGCAGCACTCCTACCTTCTGTTCCTATTTTTTGAGTTAAATGAGTGGCAATTGCTTGCAATACCTTTAAAGCGGAATCTGGACGACGAATATCTGGATATAATTCGGGAGCAGTTTTTATCGCAGCATCTACCGCTATATCAGCAATCGTATTAAATCTTACATTATATCTTTTTTCTATCTGAGGAATCCAATACTCTTCTAATACCTTTTTGGTTTTTTCTGCATTAAATTCTAAAACATTAACATCTACCAATCTTCTTCTTAAGGCATCGTTGTTTCCTACCATCATTTGATATTCTTTAGCAGTAGAAGAAAAAACTAGTTTTGGTCCACCTTGCATTTCTAAATAACGTTTCATCGATTCCCACTGTGCACTACTAAGATTATGGCATTCATCAATGTAAACAATAATTTGTTTTTTTAATTTTTTTTGTAAGTTTAATATTGATTCAAAAAATGATTCAACCGCTGCCGCCTGAGAGGTATTATCATTCGATTTTGCTAATTTAGATAATCCACCAGGAGTCACTTCGATCATTTCAGCATTTCTTAAAAAGTCATAAGTGGGATCTTTAGGAAGATCATTACTCACTATTTTTTGAGCAATTCGCTGAACGATTGTAGTCTTCCCAACTCCTGCCTCTCCTAAAAATACTGGAGAACTGCCTTTCATTCTCGCTAATATTTGGATGCCTCGATTTGCTTCATTCTCTCTATCAGGAATTGGTCTAAAGGTTTTTTCTTTAGCATCTTGTTGGTATTTGCCTGTTACACTTGCGCTCTCAGAACCTAATGCCTCTAAAACTACAGCTGCATTCTTGTCTCTTTTCGTTTGCACTAAATTTATCAAACTTTCATGAAAACTAATTGGTTCTTCCTTAGGTGTAGTTGCAGGTGTAGTTGTTGCACTAGTTGTAGGAGCAGTTCCTGCATCGACCTTAACGGACTTAGAATCAGTTTTGGCAGCAGTAACCAGCAGCAGCAGTAACAGCAGCAGATGGTGATGAAATCTTAGCTAAGTCAACTTCATTATTTCCAATCGTCATTAAAGCATTATCTACATTTGCAATGATTCTATGTAAAACTGCTGGACTAAGAGAATTTGGTTTACTTAGACCATTCAAGCTTTGCTTGAAGTTTCCCAAAAATTGAACCACCCCTTTTCCTTTGATCTTTGCCAACGCATCTACCGCCGCATTTATCCAGTAGCTATTTGGTTTTTTTCTTTTTAAGGGAACAATCTCTTCTTGTAAGAATTTTTGCAAATAGATGTTAACCTCTTCATAATTTAAATTTCCTAAGTTATTTATGGATTTGGTAATTTCTGCAGGATTATCTTGTTTATTTGCAAGTAATAGAGAAATTTTGTTAAATTCATCTTTAATCTTCTTTTATGCCTGCAAAACTTATGTTCCCAATAGTTAATTGAGTACTTAAAATTATAGCAAGTAAACCCAATGAAATTCTTTTTTTGTATTCTTTCTTATTCATTATTTTCATCTTCATCATTTTTTCCCTTCGTAAATGTTCCCTTATGTTTACTAAAGTTTTCGCTATATCATAACGACCTAGCGATCATTACTAATCAGAGGTCATTTATATTTCTTTAATAACTGTGGTTAGATAGATTTTTGGTTATATGCTTAAATCCCAATTTCCAATTTCTCCCAATCACAACCAAAATCTTAATTAATAGAATATAGAATAATGTGATTTCTATATGAGCATGATCTAAATTTTTATAAAATTTTTAATTGGAAAAAAAACAAGCATATAGCATATATCTCAATTTTTTATATTGAGATTTCTGTTGTCCATATATTGAGGCATCATAAGTTGGGCCATCATCTTATTTCACAGGCCCTAAGAATCATATTTTGACTAAAATAGTTTTTTTGAAAAAATATTTTAGATTAAATCAATACAGTATCGATATAATTTTGATTTAAGGGCTTGTGAAATAATAAGTTGGACATTTTGGCGCCAAGATTTAGGTCAGGTTGAGCTGCGACGACTAAGCAAAACCGCAGGTTTACCAGAGGTAAATCGAGGATTTTGCGAAGAAGAAGCAGTTCAAGATGGCCTAAAGATTGGATGCCAAAATGTTCAACTTATTATTTCACAAGCCCTAAGTACACTATCGCTATAAATATGCCTGTATTTTGTTATGGCCCACTTATGTTATTATCTTAATTAACCTAGTAATTTTTTTTGGAGATTAATTTTATGAAAACATTTATTTCATTATCTACATTACTTACATTTTCTCTATTATTTTGCATCACTTTCAGTATAACAACTTCATTAGTATGGGCCACTTCTGGAGCTAAAGATGAATTTTCAAAACACAAACAAAATATAATTAGCTCCAATAAAAAGCAAATTGAATATCTAACTAGTGAAATAAAATGTTTTGAAGAGGCCAAAGATCGGGATGCTATGAAAAAGTGTCGTGCTGATATATTAGCATCCCAGAAAAAAATACAAGAAGAGGCAAAAGAAAAAAGAATTAAAAAACAAATTCAATCTATTGAAGAAAAAATTAAGAAGTTAGCAAATCAAAAAGATAAATTACAATCTACTGTTTTATCTACTTCTACTCCTGTTGCTCCTTCTACTGCTGCTACCTCTGAAACCACAGCGGTCGAAACTAAAATAGCAGAAACTAAAGTAGCAGAAGAAACAAAGGTCGCTGAAACTAAGGTGCTCGAAACAAAAACACCTGAAACTAAAGCAGCTGAAACTCCTCCTGCAACTTCTGCAACTCCGGCAACAGCATCTGGTTCAAAATAAAATTACGAATCAAATTTAGTTTCTACTCCAGTAATCTCCCACATAATACAATACATCCCACTACGTGCACAGTGATAAAATGGTATGTATTGGTATCCATTGTCTCCACATTTACTGCCCCAACTATTTTTGATAATAAAATATCCACCACCTTGTATACTCTCATTTAACTGATATCCAACTATGGCCAAAGCATGTCCCCCACTTGTTTTTGCAGATAATGGAGTAACCACTGTTGCACAAGAACTCATTCCTTTACTCACTGTCATCCCTATGTAAACAGGATTTCCTCTGGCCAATGCCTCCAATGCTTTTGTTACATCATCTACTATATAAACAGATGAGAGTAACTTTGTGTGTGCATGATTTTTATATCCAGTATATGGTTTTTTGTTACTTTGTGGCCAATATTTCTCCTCCGTAACATAATATTTTTTTGAAGCTGTCATTGCTGAACTAACACTTGTTTTAGAATATAAACTCCAAAAATGTCTTTCTGATAAGTTCACTAAATCTTTATCCTCTGGAGGAATATTAAAACGGCCTACAATAAAATTTTCCACAGCGGCCATCAATCCAAAAGCAGTGCAAGTTCCACCAAATTGACTTTTTATTTTAGTATCTCGAATACGTAAATCTACTGTTTGAGGAAGAGTTGCAGGAAAAGTAATTTTAGTTGCTTTATTTACACCCTCTTTATTTAAAGCACTCGCTTGTTGTTTTCTTTTTTTATCAATGCTATCTCTTAAATCCTTAGGGATTACATTTCCAAGTGCAGGAATAACTATATTGTTATCTTTTGCACTATCTTTGATGTTTTTAGTATTTGGGAGATAATAATCTGTTAATGTATTATCTTCACTCATATCAATTAAAATCTCTTGTATCTCCTCTTGATCCATAAAATTTTGATCACTACCTAAAATATATTTACTTTGTGTTTCTGCAATAACTACATTTGATGTAGCTAATGAAATAAAAATTAATAATGACAAGATAAGGGCTTGTGAAATAAAATGAAAAACACTTTTGCTCACACTAAAATTTTGTTTAGTTTGTTTAGTAAGATTCATACTCTCTCCTTTTTAAAAAGATACTGTTAATTGATAACAGTTCTATCGGAGCTGAAAATAAAATATATAAATGAGTTAATTAAATGTTAGAATTTAAAATTGCCAAAATTTTAGTAGAAGCTCACGCAAGCTAATACCAAACAATACTTTTTATTTCTAAAATTTAAATTTATTTATATTTAATTAGGGGGTGTGTAGTTACGTCTTCTTTTCACTTTAATGATCCTTCCTTTACAAAAATAATTAATTGGAGATAAATAGTTTTTCCAGGGCCCACACACTCATCTTATTTCCTTAAGAATCTTTAATAAATACTCATGATCAATAACTCTCGTATTACCTCATAATGAATTGTTACTAAGGAGCGAAGAATCAAGAATGTTATTATCGGAAGAAACATGAGTGCCTCAACGAGTTTTTGAAAAATGTTCTGTTATTGATTTTATCAACCAAAGGCTTCATAAAATAGTTGGTATTTTTTTTCGTTCAATTTATTCTAGTGACAGACATTAAGGCCTTTAGTTTCTGTTTTTAAGTCGTCCGTTCATTTATGCTTCAGGCACGCTTCCGGAAGAGTGATTTATAAATTCAAGAGGCATCCTGCCTGTGGACACTTTTTTTATTAATATATGGATTCATCTTTTCTAGACCATAAGTATTGATGGCCCGTCTTGTATTACAAGCTGGACATATGCCTTGAAGGTTATTGATGTCATTACTGCCTCCTAGTCCCCAAGCAAATTCGTGATCCACTTGTAAATTTCTGATCTCAGTACACCTTTCTCCTGTAATGGGCGAGATGTACTCACATCGACCATTTGCCCGCGATAATACTGCCGCTCGCACCGATGCAGGAATGTAGCGGGAGTGTGTTTTAGGAGAGCAAATAGTTTGTTCTTCAGTTTGATTAGTAAGTTGGGTAGATTGTGTTTTATTCTGTTTAACATTTGATTCTTGGGACTCTTGCTTTGTAACTCTCTTTTTCAATTTCTCGAGTTCGTATCGTATTAATTGCTTTATCAA
This sequence comes from Oligoflexia bacterium, assembly GCA_015232015.1. GTDB lineage: Bacteria > Bdellovibrionota > Bacteriovoracia > Bacteriovoracales > Bacteriovoracaceae > JADFZW01. The sequence continues at coordinate 20,932 of JADGAM010000031.1, forward strand.
AACTTTTGCTTCTTTTCCCCCTGAAATTTTTTGTAACTCCGCTAGTTCTTTTGCTGTCTCAGAGTCAAGTTCAATTTTTATAGGCCTATTATTACTCTTCCCAACACTCTCTCCATGCAAGGATATTTTCATGTCGTCTATATGACGGCGAGTTTGACGAATGTTTTTATCTTTAATCTCGCTTATTATTTTTTCTTTTTCTTCTGGGGTGATTATGTGTTTATGTTCCCGCTCCTCTTCTCTAAAAAAAGTTTGCACAGCTGCTGCTGAACTTAAAGACAACTGCCCTGTGGTGAGTTTTTCTTTAACTCCCTCATTCTCATCCATCAAGCGCATTGCTTGAACACGAATCGAACTTTCCGCTTCCGAATAAACAAAGTAAGCGAACTACCCACAATGCGAATAAAAGCTATCAAACATTTACTATTATTCACCCTTTTCATCCTCACTACAAGAAAGAATTTATTTTGATTGAAATTCGTAAGAATTCTGTAGGAGATAAAATCTTTTATTGGGAATCCGAAAAAACAATAAGGAATATACCTATAGAATGGACAGATCTTTTCCCTCCAGATCTTTTTTTACAAAAAGCTAAAAGCAAATCACCTCTTCACCCAGAGTACTTGTTAGAATTAGTAAAAATTATTAGTTCGTTAAATGATAAAATAAAATAAGCCATTTTTGTTGTATACTCGATTATGCCGTCTTTGTTAATTGTATTACGCCGCTCATGTTTTGCGATCATGGATGACTAAAATAATAAATTGTGTTTTATGAGATTGTAAATAAATGAATTATTGTAAAATAATAGTTGACATGAAGAATAGATGGCGGCATAATAGATATACACAAAAACTGATGCTTTCAAGGACTAAATATGGATAATAAAAAAAAATATCTTAAAAATTCAGGTGTCTTAAATCCGAACCCAGAGAAAGTAAAAGATACAAATTTTTTAAATAATAATTTTTTCGATCCAAATGATATTATTCAAGTTAAATACGAAATGATTAGAAAAGTTGAGCAAGAAAAATTATCTATATCAGAAACGGCACTAAATTTTGGTTTTTCACGAATCTCTTTTTATAAATCGCAAAAAAATTTCATTGAAAAAGGAATCGAAGGATTAATTCCAAAAAAGAAAGGTCCTAAAAAATCATATAAATTATCTGAGAATGTTATGGAATTTATTAAAAATGAAATAGAAAAAGATAAATCTCTTAAGGCCAGAGCTATTAAAGTAATTATTGAAAAAAAATTTAACATAGTCGTTCATATAAGGAGTATTGAAAGAGCACTGGTAAGAGCAAAAAAAAAAATGGACAATACCTCTGAATGAAATCATAGCATGTTCCATAGAAAAATATGAAACGCTTCGATCTCAGATAGTTAATACTCACAACACCATTGAGACTCCTGGACTTGGAGAAGCACTATTTGTAAGTAAGGGCATGTTAGCTTGGGTAAAGAATTGGAATAAAGTTCTTCTAAATCACATAACAACTATCGGACCGGAAGTTTCAAACGAAAATATAGTAAATAATGAACTCGTTACGATTATTACTAATATGATTTTCAAGCTTTCAATAAAGGAAATATAGAATGCAAATTACAGACGATAAAGTAACTTCTGACCATTTGAAAAGAAATGCTTTTCTTTATATTCGACAATCATCCTTAAAACAAGTAATGGATAATACAGAGAGTACTAAACGCCAGTATGCTTTAAAAAATAGGGCCATCATTTTAGGTTGGTCAACTGACCAGATTATTATTATAGACTCTGATCAAGGACTTTCTGGAGCTGATTCCATTAACAGAGAAGGGTTCCAAACATTAGTGGCAGAAGTTGGAATGGGAAAAGCAGGAGTAGTTATGGGTCTAGAAGTTTCAAGATTAGCGAGGAACTCTACTGATTGGCATCGGCTCCTGGAAATATGTGCACTAACTAACACTCTTATTTTAGATGAAGAAGGTATTTATAATCCTGGCTACTTTAATGATAGATTATTACTTGGACTAAAGGGAACTATGAGCGAGGCTGAGCTTCACATAATGAGAGCAAGGCTAAGAGGAGGTTCTCTCAACAAGGCCAGGAGAGGAGAATTAAAAATTGGTTTACCTGTGGGCCTTGTATACAATGATAACAATAAAGTTATTCTTGATCCCAGCAAGGAAGTTCAGCACATAATAAAAACTTTCTTTAAAGTATTCAGCAGACTTGGTTCAGCATTTCTTACTGTACGAGAATTTAGAGAAAAGAATTTAAAATTTCCACGACGTCCACGATCAGGCCCATATAAACAACAGCTCATTTGGAATAATTTAAGTCATTCTTTGGCCTTGGAGATACTACATAATCCAAGATATGCAGGAGTTTTTTATTATGGTGCAGTTTCCTCAATAAAAGATATTAATGGGAAATATAAAATAAAACAAAAACCGCGAGAGCAATGGATTGCTTTTATCCCAGATTCTCATGAAGGATATATCACCTTAGATCAATTTAATATGAACGAAAAACGTTTGAGCGAAAATAAACAATCATTCAGTGGAACTAGAGGGAAAGGCCCCGCACGAGAAGGCACGGCCTTATTACAAGGAATTGCGATATGTGGCTTATGTGGTAGAAGAATGACAATTCGTTATAGTAAGCTTAGAAGAAAGTTTAAACCTGATAAAATCAAATCATATATTTGGTATAATTGTGAGCATGAAATGATTTCTGAAGCAACAGAAAAAGCGTGTCAACGAATATCAGGAAATGAATTAGATATGGCAATAAGTAATCTTGTAGGAGAAATGGTAAATCTTAAGAACTTACAAATAGCATTAGCAGTTCAAGGTCAGATTGAATCACAAGTAAGTGCAACTGATAAAGTTAGAAAACAAAGGCTACAGCAAGCACAATATGAAGTTGATTTGAGCAAAAGAAGGTATATGGCCGTTGACCCTAACAATCGCTTAGTGGCCAGTACTCTTGAAGCAGAGTGGAATCAATCATTAAGGAATTTTACATTGCTGTCAGATAATTACGAAATGGAAGAAAAGAAAGATAAAAAAATTTTAGATAAAGATAGTAGAAATAAAATACTGTCTTTGGCCAACGATTTTCCTAGAGTATGGAACGATTCTATGGTTGATTTTAAGGAAAAAAAAAGGATGATACGTCTGTTAGTGGAAGATGTTACTTTAACTAGAAGTGATAAAATATTAGTACAAATAAGATTTAAAGGAGGAGAAACAAAAACTTTAAGTCTACCTATTCCTAAATCAGGATTTATGCAAATTAAAATGCCTGCACATATTGTAAAAAAAGTAGATATCCTTTTAGATAAATATTTGGATAAGGAAATCGTTATAAGATTAAATAATGACAATGAAAAAACTGGATTAGGTGAACCTTTTACAGTAGAGACTATAAGACGTATAAAATATTACTACAACTTGAAATCACTAAAAGAGCGCTTACAAGCAAAGGGTATGCTTTCAAGTGATCAACTAGCAACCAAATTAAATGTAAGTGGTCACCAATTAAACAAATGGAAAAAACAAGGATTTATTAAAGTGCATTCATTTGGAGATTTTTATTCACAAGTTTTATATGAGTTTCCAAGCAATAAAATAATAAAACAAATAAAATCACACAATAAGCATGGTCATAGTGATCAACGCCTAAATTCTTAAGGAGCATAGTATGAAGTATCTGAGTATCCCAAGTACATGCAAAACTCAAACAAAGATCCGCATCCATATTCCGCATATAATCTTCTTTTATTAATTGCTTGTAAATATTCTAGTATTTGTAATGTATAAGCACGTTCATTCTTTATTAAGTATTTGATTTTTTCTACTAACACTTGATCTGCTATTCTTTCAATTGTGTTCATAATAAAAATTCCTCAAAAAGATGAATTTAAAAGTACTCCTTTATACCATTTTTCCCTCTGAGAAACACTATTTTTTACAAAAAATATTTTTTATTTTATGAGTGAATTTGCACGGGCGTGCAGATTCACTCGTCCGGCAGCGTGAACGAACGGACGATTTTCCCTTCTAAAAAGCAAAGCGGCCTTTGTTACTACAAACTGATTTTCTTAAATTACATAGGTCTTTCATTACGCCAAAAGCGTCGCAGACAAGAGGGGCGCCAAATTTTTAATTTTTAGACAACCGCTTTTCTTCGCCCCGTGAGCGAAGGTCTTTATTGCTTGGATCTTTAAGGTACTTAAGGTATCAGATGGTCTCTTTTTTTGTTATTGATAATTTTTCTTTTTCCTCGTCTGTAATATGAATTGAGTCCATTAGTCGTTGGTATGGTGTTTGTGGTCTTCCATAAGTCTTTTTTATTTTAGCACCGATCATAATCTTCTCTTTCAATTTAAATGCTGGAAGAAAATAATTCTGCAGAGGATTCCAATAATTAAGATAAATGTCATTCATTAAATCTTTAAGCTCTAAATGATCTATCCTTTGATACCCAAATAATTCTCTAACATGAGTGTAATTTTTTTGTTCAACATAACAATTGTCATTTTTTTATATGGTCTTGATTTGGTGAACACTACTTTCTCCTTTTGAAAATGGTTAAATACTGGAACATTCAAAAACTCGCTACCGGAATCAGTGTTAATTGCAATCAATTTGAAAGGAATTATTCTTTGTATACTTTTCAAAGCGTATTTTACTTCCGATGCTGTTTTAGTAAAAAGAGCACCGTTTATAGTCCATCCTGAAAAAATATCTACTAAAGTAATGGAATTCATAAATTCCCCAATAAGTCTATCTCCACAATGAGCGACGGTATCTGCTTACAGTGTAACCTGGTCTAATAACCGTGGAGTCCAACGTATTGATGGGAACTTTGTTCTTCATATGTCTGGCAGGGCAGGTTGATGTTATTCCTTTTGTTATTCTGACTATTTTCCGATAGATCATAAAAAAGTCTTGACTATTTTCCGATAGAGGTGAAAATAGTCTTAAATTGTTTTTTGATGGAGATTTTGGTCATGAAGAGGTTTGAAAAAGATAAACCAAGATATATATTAGATTCAATAGCAGAGTTGGCATTAAAACGTCATAAGATGGCCTTTATATCAGGACCTCGTCAATGTGGTAAGACCACTGTGGCCAACATCCTTAAAGATGGTTATGATGAGAGCAAATACTTTAACTGGGACCAATCTGAATTTAAAAAAAGATGGACTAAAAATCCAGATCAAATTACTCAAGATTTTAATTTAAATAAAGAAAAGTTTTCAAGATTAATGATTTTAGATGAGATTCATAAATCAAAAAATTGGAAACAAAAAATCAAGGGTATTTTCGATCTGAATTCTAAATTAATAAATATCATTGTGACAGGTAGTGCTCGATTAAATGTTTATCGCCGTGGATCTGATTCTTTAATGGGTAGATATCTGCTTTTTCGTCTTCATCCATTTTCACTAAGGGAATTAATAGAAATTGATCCCGCCACTCCAGAGGAATGTTATAAAAATTTATTTATAAAAAAACATTCTCTTGCTGATTCCAAATCCAAGATTGTTAATACTACATTAATAGATCTATTTAATTATAGTGGTTTTCCTGAACCACTTATGAGTAGAAAAAAAAATATTCTAAATATTTGGAAAAGAGGACGAAAGGAAAAAATTGTAAAAGAAGATTTACGAGATTTAACTCAAGTAAAAGATATCAACTTAATTGATGTTTTAACAAATATTTTACCTGAAAAGATAGGCAGTCCACTTTCAGTTCAATCACTTAGAGAGGATTTAGAAGTTTCGCATGATACTGTAAGCAGATGGCTTGCTTTTTTAGAAGAGCTTTATTTCTTTTTTAAGATTAAACCTTATTCAAAATCAATTGCAAGAACTCTAAAGAAGGAAAGTAAAATCTACTTGTTTGATTGGACTGATATTCTTAGTGAGGGAGCAAAATTTGAAAATCTAATTGCATGCCATTTGCAAAAGGCCTGTAATTTTTGGGAAGATACAGGAGAAGGTGATTTTACCCTCTACTATTTGAGAAATAAAGATAAAAAAGAGGTAGATTTTCTTATTACTAAAGATAAACATCCTTGGTTTAGTGTTGAATGCAAATATAAAAATACTTCTCTAGATCTGAATTATAAAACTTTTCAAGGAAGTTTAAACTGTCCTCATATTCAAGTTGTTTATGAAGAGGGAATTTTTAGAAAAATAGATGATAAAACTTGGATTATCAGTGCGGATTATTTTTTGCTACAATTTGTTTAACAATTTTTCTATGTAAGCAATTCTGACCTTAGGCCTACGTTACTATTTTTTTAAGCTGGTCTCTATGTGTTTGCCTCTTTCTATTAAACGAACTCGCACACCTTTAGTATTGACTCCAAGTTCTCTCAAACGTTCTATCATCTGATCAAGTTGTTTACGACCTGGTTTATAGTGACCACTTTCATTTGTTACCAAAGTGAGTTTTCCATTTTCAATTCTAATAGTTCCTGCACAAGCGACAGGTTTTCCTCCACCTAGACTTGAATGGTGAAAGCGGCCTTCTTGAATACGATTAGAAACAATAATGTCACCATTGTCTCTCAACACGTACATTGCTTCACCAAGAAGACTAGCTCCCGCAACTGTATCCCATTTTCGCTTTTGATAATTAACAAAGCTTCCTTCTGATGTGATAAATACTCGATAGGGCAAGAGTTCATCCTCTTTAAGATATTGAACAAAGAATTCTTTCATCCGACTTTTTCCTTGTTCTTCTCCCACATATTCCGATGACAAGGAAACAAGCTCATACTTAGTAGACTTTAATTTATCTGCTAGGCCGGAACATACTGAAGTTAGTTGTGAACTTGCTTTTGGTTGCGATTGTGGTTGTTTTTTATCACCTTCAGTACAGGTAAAACCCTCTCTTGCTAAAGCAAAGAATAATAAAAAAAATATATATAAAACTTTAATTTTCATAGCGTCTTCCTCTTTAAGTTTAATTTCCTTTTTGGTTAATAAGATTATTAGGATGCATTTGCTATTATCTATCTTGCTAATTCAACAAATAGAAATCCCTTGTTACCCATTTTAAAACAACACTAATTAAACTATATTAATATTAAATATAACTCACATAAAGTTCGTTGATGTTTTAATAATTATTTTTTTATATGGATTTAAATGAATTCGAAAAGATATGAGAAATAAATTATTATCAATAAAAACAATTTTCTGCCAAACTTTGGTTGCAGGTGAAAATAAATTGAGTCAAATGAAAAAATATCTAAATTTATTCTGTTGTTTATTTTAATCCACCGGAGGCCATAAGTCGGTGTTCAAAAAATTTGCGATTTGTTTTTAGGAAAAAAATTGGGTTTTTGAAAATAGATCTTTACCTTGTCATAGTAATGGAAGCTTTATCTGCGGCCGTGGTGCACTTAGGATTGGAAAATGTAAAGGTGGTAATGGTAAAGACTTAATTTGTAACCTTTGTAAATCTTTCCTTGCACTTGCTTCATCCTCTTTAGCTATCATTCCAACTTCTACTACTGTTGCTGCTGGCCTTGTGGTTACAAACGCTGAACTTGTCTCTCCTTCTTTTGGTATTTTGCCTATAGATAAATAATGTTGATGTTCCTTTGCAAATTTATCAAAGTTTAAATTACTTTCTTTAACACCTTGAAAATAAGTTCTAGAATCATTTAATTTTTCCTGCTTTAATTTTTCTTTTACATCTAATAACCTCTCCATCTCTTTAAGTGCTTGTAGACTAAAAATTTTTTCACTACTTACAACACACTCTTTTTCTGCAGATTTTCTAGACTTTCTTGTTAAAATAGCAGCAGTATCAACGTGTCCATGCTCAAGTGCAATCTCTATAGCATTTTTACCTCTTCCATCAACAGCATCAACATTTGCACCTTTTTCTATCAAAAACTCTACGATATCGTTTCGACCCTTCTTGGCGGCCCTTAATAAAGCAGGTTTTTTATTTCCAAACCAACCAACATTTTCATTTAAGAATTTAGATATTTTTTCCTTGTTATTACTTTTTTCTAATTCTTCTATCCATTCTTTTACTCTCTTAAATCTATATTTTTCATTTACTATATCACTAAATTCTCTTTCACCTTTTATGAGACGATTAAACAGACCAGAATCTTTTGACTGGTTCATTCTTTTTATTTCATTTTTAGGTGCACTTAAAAATTTTTGAATTAAATCTAGATTATGTTTTGTCTGAGGATCAATTCTAAATGATCCCTTATATTCTTCTAGTATCTTTTCTCTATAATGATAACCACTTTTATAAAAAGTGCTTGAATAATCATTTGCGATTCTTCCGTTATTATCTTTTATATCTACATCTGCCCCATTATTTACAAGTGATTTCACTATTTCTAAATGGCCAGTAAACACAGCATTCATTAGTGCAGTTTCACCATCCTTATCTCCAATATCTAAATCAGCACCAGCTGCTATAAGTTGATTAACTACCTTTTCATCGCCATTAAAAGCAGCTGCAATAATTTTTGTCTGGCCATTTCTTGCGGCCAAAACAAATACTGAATCTTTATCTGTGCTTATTCCCTCACTTGATGGTCCACTTGATTCCTCACTGGCCTTTGCAAAATTTGCAATACAAATTATTATAATCCAAGTTAATATAAATGTTTTTATCATCTTCATTTTTATCATCTTTTTTCTAAGGATACTCATGATCTTTCTCTCTTTAATTTTTTTTAAAAAAATTAATAATTAATTTAAAATGTAAAATCCCTTGTTGTCGATTTTCAAACAACACTAATCAATGTCTGTATATTACGTAAGAATAACTCACATAAAGTTTGCTAATGTTTTAATAATTATTTTTTATAGGGATTTAAATGAATTCAAAAAGATATGAGGAACAAGTTATTATCAATAAAAAAAATTTACTGCCAATTGCAAATGTAATTTTAACAGATGACCAACAAAGTCGCGTACATTTTGCAATTTTCTGTTTGACTCTATCCAAATATTGAGAGTAATTTTAATAAATAAGCTTAGTACTTAGTACTAAGTACTTAATTAATCTGTTATTTTATCTTTCAATGAATCAACAAGGATTAAAAAGGATTAAAAATATGACTCAGAATCACTCCTCAAGTTCTGGACAAAATTCGTCAACTTCAGCTTCGACCACAAATTCTAATGAAGAGACATTTGTTCCATTTGTAAAAACTCACCAAAAATTAAAAGAGTTTGGATTAATGCCTATTCTCTTAGGGATTGTATTAGGAATTCTCTTTGGTGCTTCTTCACTTTATTTAGCACTTAAAGTGGGAATGACAGTTAGTGCTTCTATTCCCGTAGCAGTAATGTCTATCACAATATTTAAAGCATTCTCTCACGTATTTAAAATTAGACAGGCCACAATTTTAGAAAATAATATTGTGCAAACAACAGGATCGGCGGGAGAGTCGATTGCCTTTGGAGTTGCAGTTACTATGCCTGCACTCTTAATTTTAGGTTACGATATGGAAATCACCAAGGTAATGTTGGTGGCAGTATTAGGAGGGCTCTTAGGAGTTTTGATGATGATTCCTCTACGCTGGGCCTTAATTGCCAAGGGACACGGACAACTAAAATATCCCGAGGGAACTGCCTGTGCGGAGGTTTTAATTGTTGGAGAAAAAGGTGGAACCAGTGCCAAAACCGTTTTTACTGGTTTTGGAATTGGATTACTTTATAAATTTTTAAATGTGGGAGCAAAACTATGGAAGGATGTTCCTGAGCAAGCAATTAGTTGGTACAAAGGATCGATGTTTTCAACTGAAGTCTCTCCAGAACTTTTAGGTGTTGGCTATATCATTGGTCCACGAGTAGGTTGTATCATGTTTGCTGGAGGACTTTTATCTACATTTGTTTTGATCCCTGCAATCTATCTCTTCGGTAGCGGTGCTCTTTCACCACTATTTCCTGCAACTAAATTAATTTCAGAAATGTCTACTCATGAGATATGGAAATCATATGTACTATACATTGGAGCAGGTGCAGTTGCTACAGGAGGAATTATTAGTTTATTTCAAAGCTTTCCTACTATTTGGCGCTCACTTAAAGCAGGTCTTTTAGGATTAAAAGAATCAGGCGTAGGTGGCAGCAATAATGGTAATAAGAAGAAAAGAACAGAAGATGACATCTCTATGAAATGGGTGTTAACAGGCTCCATTGCACTTATAATTGCTATTTGGTTGGCACCAACTTTAAATGTAAATATATTTGGTGCAGTTTTAATTGTGATCTTTGGATTTTTATTTGTAACAGTATCTTCTCGTATCACAGGAGAGATTGGATCATCATCCAACCCAATTTCAGGAATGACAGTAGCAACACTTCTCTTAACTTGTCTTTTCTTTGTATTACTAGGATGGGTTGGACCAGATTATCGCGTGGCCGCCTTAAGTATTGCAGCTGTTGTTTGCATTGCTGCCTCAAATGGTGGAACTACCTCTCAAGATTTAAAAACAGGTTTTTTAGTGGGTGCCACTCCTAAATATCAACAAATTGCAAATGGCACGTAAGGGAAGACATCACTTTGAGCAAGTGATGCTGATAAGTTACTAAAGTTAAAGCTGGCAGTCCAACTCTCTTTGAGTGAAAGTATTGCTAATGCAATTCCTGCGATAGCGC
>JADGAM010000320.1 GCA_015232015.1 Oligoflexia bacterium
AAAACCACTAGAGTTAGATGTCTTGGTGGCGAACAAATAATTATTTCTAATACAAATCTAACCTCCAATAAAATTCGTAACTTTCAGAAGATGGAAGAACGAAGGGTTATTTTCAAACTTGGAGTTGAATATGGAACTTCCTCTGACAAGTTAAAGGACATTCCTGTAATAATAAAAAAAATAATTTCGAACAAAAAAAACACTAGATTTGACCGTTGCAATTTCGCGACTTTTGGTGATTTTAGTTTGATCTTTGAAACCGTCTATTATTTACTATCTAATGATTATAATGAATATATGAAAACGAATGAAGAAATTAATCTTGAAATAAATGATTTATTCAAAGAGAAGACTATTTCTTTTGCTTTCCCAACTAAAACTGTTCATGTAATTCAACAATGATCTTTATTAAAAGCAACAACTCAAAGGATTAATTTTTATGTACGAATACGGATTAATTGGAAATTGTCAAATCTCGGCACTAATTAGTAAATTAGGAGCACTCGAATGGCTTTGTCTACCAAGACCAGACGATCCTCCCGTTTTTGGAAAGATTCTTGATCCAGATGGTGGTGAATTTTCAATTGAATTATCTGAAAAATTTGATGGGATTCAAAAATATATTCCTAATACAAATGTATTGCAAACCATTCTAACTCAAGAGGATGGACAAAAAATTGAAATAACAGATTTTTGTCCACGATTCTATCAATTTGCTCGTGTGTATAGGCCAATACGTCTATTTCGAATTATAAAACCATTAATAGGTAATCCTATTGTTAGAATTAAATGTTCTCCAATAAACGGCTGGGATAAAAAGTATTTAAAACTAATCAGAGGAAACAGTCATATAAGATTTGAATATAGAGGGGATGATTTAAGGGTGGCCACTAATATGTCAATAACCCATCTCACAGAACAAACATATTTTTCTGTTCTTGAACCAATATATTTTGGTTTGACCTGGGGGCATGGCATTGAAGATGATTTGATTAGAGTAACTAATAGCTTTTTAGAACAAACTATTAGTTACTGGAATCGTTGGGTTAAACATTGCTCTATTCCTAGTTCATATCAAAGAGAAACAATTAGATCTGCTCTGGCCTTAAAGCTTCACTGTTTTGAAGATACTGGCGCAATTCTAGCGGCACTTACTACGAGTTTACCAGAAGAAGAAGGTAAAGATCGAAATTGGGATTATAGATTTTGTTGGCCGAGGGATGCATATTTCACTTTATCGGCATTTTATAATCTTGGACAATTTGAAGAAATGGAAGATTTTATTAAATACATTCTTGGAATTGCTGAACAAAGTTACTACACAAAAGATCAGCTAGGACCAGTATATCGACTTGATCAGACATTTCCCCTTCCAGAAATAACCTTTAAAAATTGGACCGGATATAAAAATAGTTCTCCTGTTCGTAGTAATAATCAAGCAGCAGAACACATTCAAAATGATATTTATGGAGAATTGATTTTAACTCTTACCCTAATTTTTTTAGATGAAAGATTTTATCATTTACGAACTGATACCATTCAAAAATTGTTTGTTCAACTTACTAATTCCTGTATAAAAAATATCTCTAAATCTGATGCCGGGTTATGGGAATTTCGAAATGGTTGGAAAGTTCACTCATTTTCTAATCTAATGTGTTGGGCAGGTATTAATCGTGCGAAAAAAATTAAAGATCATGAACATATTAAATTCTCAAATGTCAATCTAGAAGTAGCAGAAAAATATGTATTGGCGGAATTATCTAAATCCGTAAAAGATGGTATAATGAGAAATGGAATAGATGATGACTCCTTTGATGCTTCACTGTTACTACTGCCGATATTAAATTATCCCGATCTCGATATTTGTAAACAAACGGTTAATAAAATAATTAATGAATTATCTTTAAAAGACCAAACGGAAAGGCCCTCAGGATTTCTATACAGGTATTTACGCAAAGATGATTTTGGATTACCTAAATCAGCATTTACCATTTGTTCTTTTTGGGCCGTACAAGCACTAGCAAAAACAAATCAAAATATAGAGGCAAAAAAAATGATGAGCGAAATAATGTCAGCATCAAATAATCTTGGTCTTTTTTCAGAGCATTTTATCCCAAATAAAAATAAACAATTAGGAAATTTCCCTCAGGCCTATTCTCATGTGGGACAAATTAATGCTGCATTTTCTATAAGTGATAGTTGGGATAAAGTGCTATAGATAAAGTATCAAAGAATATTTATAACTAATACAGATTGAAAACGTAGTAGTATATTATTATTTTATGTGGTATCTCATCCATTAATATTTATTAATTTAAGAAAATAATCTGAAAGAGTAGTGCGAATGCTTTTTAAAAAAAATATCCTTATTATTTTTAACTCTGATTTGTTTGAAAACACCACAGAGTTAAATGAGATCAAACAAGAAGAAGAAATAAGAGGAGGGATTTCGGAAGTCGCCTCTAAAATAGGTAATATTTTAAAAAATATCTCCCGATCAAAAATATATTATCTTATGATTAATGATGCCTATCAAATAAAAAAATACTTAGCTTCAAACACAAAATTCGATCTAATTGTGAACCTTTGTGAGCCAATCTTTTCTGTTTGTGAACACGAAAGCGCGGTGGTTTCATTAATTGAAGAAACCAATACCCCTTATACAGGCAACCCCGCTCACGTTCTAAAAGTGACATCTAATAAATATTATTTTAATGATCTCTTAAAAAAACATGGACTTCCTTCTCTTGAATCATACCTATTTTCAAAGTTATCTGATTTTGAAGAATGGTTAGAACAAAATCAACACTTAGAATATCCATTTATTGTAAAACTTAATTCAGAAGATGCTTCTCTGGGAATTGATCACAGTTCTGTTGTACATAATAAGAAAGCATTAACCACTAAAGTTTTAACTAAATTAAAAAAATACAAACAAGATGTACTTATTCAGCGCTACATCGATGGACGCGAAATACACGTTGCTTACTATGGTCTTAACCCTGTAACAATTTTAGGTGTTTCAGAACTTGATTTTTCAGAGCTTCCCCCAGATCATCCTCGTATTTATACATATTCTGCTAAATGGGATAATAATTCTGATGATTATAAAAAAATCTACATATGTGAATCCAAGATGGAAGATGAAATTCAATCTAAAATAAAAGATATTGCACTAAAAATAATAAAATTATTTGATTTCAAAGGATATGGTCGTTTGGATTTCAGGCTTTCCAAAGAAGGCACACCTTATCTAATTGATGCCAACCCAAATTGCAATATTTCAGATACCTCTTGTTTTGCTGTACTTGCTGAAAGAATAAACCTGAAGTATGAAGACATCATTATTGATTTATGTCAAAAAGCAATAGAAAACAAAAGCATTCGAAATTTTAAATCCAATTATACAAATATAACTCAATATTTTTCTCAAAACAAAATGAATACTCCCCTTTTCATTAACTAGAGCACTCAAGAATGGTAAACTATTTATCAATAATCGCAAAGGATCAAGTGGTACAAAAACTCAATATCCAAGCGATTTGCTTTTACCTCATGTTGAGTATCTCTGGCATTCGATGGAAAGGATATCATCTAAACGCATGAAAGAAGCATTTAAGGATTGGCCTCCTTGCTATAGTGAAAAGAGTGTTGATGGACATATCAAATATTTGCTTCAGAAAATGTCTATATCAACATTGAAAAGATTTTTAAAACAGTTAAGAGTGAAATCAACAATAACAAAAGGAATAACA
>JADGAM010000321.1:0-1718 GCA_015232015.1 Oligoflexia bacterium
ATAGGTAGTTATATTGATAGGTGATTCTTTTTCTTTATATTTTTGAAGTTGTTTTTTTCTTGTTTCAACTAAATCTATAAACCCTTCATTTATTCCATGACCTTCAATATATCCAAATATTTCTTCCATAGAAAGAAAATATATATCGCTAGTCGCAGTTAAAGTTCCATTTTTCACAAATTGTTTAGCAATCCCTGTGAAAATATTTTTAGTAAAACCAAATAATTCACTTCGTGAATATCTCGAATTTTCTCGATTTCTAATTAATCTTCTCAAATTTCTAAGAAGATATAAGAGAACAAGTCTTCTATGCAAAAGAAATCTGGTTTCTTTTTTTAAAATTTTTTCTGCCGTCAATCTCCTCTCCATTTCGTTCTTTTTTATCTTCTCAACAGAGATATCTTGATCCAAATAATTGATAATAATTTGAATAAGTACCCAGGGGGTATCTCTAAGGTTAGGTTTTTCTAGCTTAAGTTCTTCTAGACCTCTATCACCAAATTTGTCCAAATGAATTACAAGCATTTGATAAAAATTTTTGTATTCAGCAATTTGAGAAAGCTTATGCCAACAATCTTTAGGATCATTATTTTTTAAAAAACTTTTTAAACTGTCATTCTTCCTAGCATATTCGGCCAAGGAAATTGCATTATAAACTATTTCAACACTTTTTAATTTCTCTTCACCACAAAGTAGATCAGAAAAAAGAGTTGGATGCTTATCTAATCCCCATTTATTAAAAAAATATTTTGTAATGGAAAAAAACATTGGTAAGTAGGTATCGTTTAACAAGGTTACTCCCCAATTAAATTCTACCTCCCTCATAACTGATTTAAAATCATGAATAGTAATCAAAGGGCCTTGTATACTAAAATCTTTGTTTTTGAATTTGGCCAGCAGGGATTCCCACCATGAAAAATAATTTTTTTAGATCCCTTTCATGTGTAAGATATCTATAAATGATTATGAGTGAACCATAAAAAATGTATGCTAGCTGCTTAGTTTTATCGGCAATTTTTTCATAGATTGCACTTTCCTTCGCATGAAATGAATCAGTAAAGCCCATCATCTCTTCCCAATTCTTTTTAAAAAGAGGAAATAATGGTGATTGACTATGAAGATTGTAAAAACTATTTAGACAGTAATAAATCCTGCCACCCAGGTAACCAATCATACGATCAAGATAATCAAAATTTTTTAAAATAGTTTTATTTGAAACACCTAGCATTCTATAACAATGATGAAATATAACTCTATAAAACATTCTTGAAAAAGAATAAGTAAGAGGGGTGGTGACTCCAGGAAAACTTTCCGTGACATTGGCATTAGTCCAAACAGTAAGCCCTTTAAAGTCAATTTGAATAGGACGTGATTGCAGAATATAAATATTATTATCCTTATCTAGGCAACCTTCAATATCTTGGGGAGTTTTAAAAATTTCTTCAATTTCTTTCCCAATGCTGGATAATTTCCAAAGTTCATTATCTGACAAAGTTGGTGTTAACTGTAAAGTATTTGATACATTAACCATTTTTATTCCATATCCCGCCTCATGATTAAAGGTTAATTTCTCATTCTTATTTACAATTTTCGCACTTATTTGTTTATTATGTGGGTTTATAAAAAAATGATCGCAAGGCACTTTTTCTTGAACAACTCCCTCCCCAATACCATGGGAAGCAACTACCACAAAGTTTTTGGCCATATTTTTAGGATCA
>JADGAM010000321.1:1745-3687 GCA_015232015.1 Oligoflexia bacterium
AAATGATTTTTCAGCAAAAATCATTTCTTGAATTCAAACACTTACCTTAAATGCTATTGGATCAAGATTTTGTTTATAACGATAAAGCATTACTTGCTCAGAAAAACCAGAAGCAAAGCACTCTTTGATTTTTTCAATTACTTGTTCTTGCCTAACATAAAGAAATGATTCGCTCATTCCTGCAAAAGAATGAATACTTGAATCTTCACTCTCTTCAATCTTATTACCGATCATTGAGGACCTGACGGATACAAAAGAGTCTTTTGCAAAATATTTATTCATACATCCCAAAATTTCAGTAATAGTCTGAGTGGAGAATTTAAATTTTCTAAAAATATTTGCAATAGCAATTGATTTATTTTTTATGCTTTTACTATCATTCCAATTGATAGAATTTAAGTGATCTAATATTTCGCTTTTAGAGGCCAAGAAAATTTCGTCATACAAGCAAGTATTTATACAAAAAAACTTAGGAACATTAATACTTAAATTGTACATCAATTTTTGCTTGTAAAATTTTGGTCCAACATCGGACTCCTTAAATTTAGAATCCAAAAGGAGCACTATATTGCTATTATTATTATTATTATTATTATTATTATTCATACTTTTAAATCCTTGGCATTATTACTATAATGCCCCCTTTAGAATACATACGTAAGCTTTAATTGCATCTGATCCATTTTCCTGGCATAAGCAAAATTATCGTTATTATGGCCAGAAAAAATATCAAACTGTATCTCTAAAATTATTGTATCTATAAAATATTTAGATAATTTAACAAAAGTGTAATTGCCTGCTGTTTTTAAATAATGAGAGATTCCAGCTGATAAGTTAAAAACGTTAAATATATTAGGAAACAAAAAACTAGCTGCTAAAAGCGAATTCGACTTCTCCGCAAGATAGTTCTTGTCATCTTTATTTATCATTTCATTTATCGTATAAACCAACGACAGAGTATCGTTTTGAGAGGTGTTGTAATCTAACCCTATACTAAAATCATAAAAGTTTTTTTTAATTTGTTGTACGTAAACTTGTCCGTAACCTGGCCCATAGTTTGGCCAAGAACTTACATCACCATCTATATAATTTACTTTTTTATTAATAGAAAATAATAAGTCATAACGAAAGATGATGTTTTGAATGGCCAGCGATCCAAAGGAGCCTACCACATCGAAATGTTTATGCTCTCTAAATGAACCATTGTTAGCTCTGACTAATTCTAATAAACTAACTTCTCGGATAACATAAAAGGGATTTAACACTCTTCCTACGAAAAGATTACCTTCGAATTGTGAAATTTTCTTATTAATCCTAACTCCCATAGAGTAACGTTCTTTTAACGAATATTTATTGTCTTCTTCATCAAGTACGCTTGGGTCAACTAAAGGTGAAAATGATGAGTGGCCAATAAAAAAACTTGATTGTGAACTAGGAAAGATATGGGTTGCTGAGTATGGAGCAAAAAAACTCTCAATCCACCAAGAGTCACTGTCACTGTCGCTGCCGCTATCGCTAAAGTAATTATAAGCAATTGCTAAATGAGAAATCATAGACTCATCTGGTGTCACAGTAATATAATTACGAAGATCTAACGGAGTAAATGGATCATTTAATGATTTTGAAAAATTTTCAACCCAAGAAACTCTTTGAAATCCCATTTTAAATATATTAGGTCTTTCATTGAAGGCAATTGTTGCCTCTTTTATATTATAAAAAAAATTTTCATTTTTATTTGAAAGATTATTTAAATCAGAACCAATCAAAACATCAGCTTTATAATCCCAGTCTCCTTTTTTTAAATTAAATTTATCTCTAATTAATAATCTATCATTGGGCATATAGGATGTTTGCCTAGGGTAACTATTCTTATCTGAACGAAAAATTCGGTGATCAGAAACGCTTAATACATTTTGAACAGCAAATAAATTTACAGATGTTA
>JADGAM010000322.1 GCA_015232015.1 Oligoflexia bacterium
CATCTCAATTACAATCATCAATAGATTCATCTATTATTGAAACTAAAGATGAAAAAGAGGTTGTTGTAAATAATAATGTTAATAAAGTTGAAAGTGAGAGGAAGATTAAGCTTATTGATTATAAAAAGGCACCCATTATTGGTGATGTTGATAAAATTATAAACTATGAGGTATTAGGAAAAGATTTAATTGCTTGCGTAAAATCACAGAGAAATTTTTCACATGCATCAAATACAGATGATGTATCTTCTTCTTCAAATAGCAATGAAAATTATTTTCGTGATATTATTTCATGTTTAGAGGGCAGATTTAAAGAATTTAAAATTGATGGTCGGATAGTAAATGTTATTAAAGGTCCAGTTGTAGATACCTTTGAATTAGAATTGGGTGCTGGGATAAAAGTGTCTAGAGTGACATCGATTACTGAGGATTTAAGTTTGTCTCTGTATGGTGTTCCTATACGAATGATTTATCCCATGAAAGGAAAAAATACTATTGGAATAGAAATTCCTCATCATCCTAGAGATGTAATCTTTCTTGACGAGATAATTACCTCTACCATATTTTCCTCAAATAAACATAATCTACCAATTGCCTTGGGTAAAAATACTTTTGGAGAGGTTTTTGTTGAAGATTTAGCTTCCATGCCACACATGCTAATAGCAGGAGCTACTGGTTCTGGTAAGTCAGTGTTTATTAATGCCTTATTAGTATCGTTGTTAGTTAAAAAATCACCAGATAAAATGAGATTGCTACTAATAGATCCCAAGCAATTAGAATTAATATTATACAGCTCACTTCCTCATTTGTTACTTCCAGTGGTGACAACATCTTCTCAAGCATCAGCAGCACTTATATGGGCCATAGATGAAATGGATCGAAGATATATGATTTTGAAAGAATTGGGAGTAAGAAATATTGAAGGATTTAATGAAAAAATTAAAACCGCTCCAAGAGAGATTATAGGAAAAATAAGAGTACTATATCCTGACGATGAAGAACAATTAGAGTTACCTTACATAGTAATTATAGTTGATGAATTTGCAGATTTAATCCTTAGTAAATTTGGAAGAGATATTGAATTATCCATTTGTAAATTGGCGGCCAAGGCCCGCGCCTCGGGAATTCATTTAATTATTGCGACTCAGAGACCATCAGTGGATGTAATTACGGGACTAATAAAATCTAATTTTCCTACGAGAATTTCATTTCGAGTTTCTTCAAATATTGATTCTAGAACCATTTTAAATTCATTAGGTGCCGAAAAATTATTAGGTAAAGGAGATATGCTTTATCGTAATGGTATTGATATGCTAAGAATTCACTCAGCTTATGTTGAAGAGGAAGAAATTGCTTCACTAATAAATAAAATGGCGTGTATTCCTGCTAAATACGATGAGAACGCAATATTCTACTTAAATGCTAATAGTAAAAATGAGAATAACAATAGTAATTATAGCGATATAGGTGATAGTCACTCTTTTTCCTCATGCCATTCTGAAAATAGAGAAGAATATAGAGATTCATTATATGGGGAAGCAATAAAATTGATTACGGAGGAAAAAACTATTAGTGTTTCAATGCTGCAAAGAAGATTAAGAATAGGATTTAATCGAGCGGCAAATATTATTGAGACTTTAGAAGCGCAAGGAGTAGTAGGTCCTCAAATTGGTCAAAAACCTCGAGAGGTTTTAATTAATCCACAAATGTAATATCATAATAGAAGTTATCTAAAAGCGATTCAATTGTCCTAAATTAAATTTGTTGTAATTTATTTTCAATCAATTAAATCAATCAAAACAGTTATTAAGTTCCCACTCCTTAAATGAAGTTTTTTCCCTCACAAAAATATTAGACTTTTCATGTATTCTTAAGAAGAGGGTTGAACTATATTTTATAATTTGGAAGTTATTATAACTTTACAGTTATGGAGGAATATTATGGCCTTAAATGCTGTAGATTATTCAAAGGATTTAGCAAGAGAAAAAGCTGAATACCAGAGATCAATTAAAGATAGTAGTGAGGCCCATAAGAAGGATATGGAGAGAATGCAAAAAATGCATGAGATGCGAGAAAATCTTGTTAGTGAAAATTATCGTAATGCTAAACTTGATACTGAAGATTCATATCAAAAGCGAATTGGAAGTATTGAAGAACAAAATCAAAAAGTATTGGAAAAGTTACATGAAGAATATCCAAGAAAATTAGCATTGGAGCGAGAAGTTTTTCAAAATACAGCAGAGGAACAAAAAAAGAATTTTAGAAGAGAAATTGATAATATTTCAGATGCTCTTCAAAGAGCAAACAAATATGAGAAGGAAGAACATGAGGCCGTACAAAATAATACGATGATTAATAATAGGCAGCGCTCAGAAAGTATGGCCAAAAAACATAATGATCAGTTGGCCTTCATGCAAGAGATAGCTCAGAAATCAGAGGGGGCGTCTAGACAAAGAAGAATTGATGAGAATGAAAAGATAAATAAAGAACATCAATTAGAGATTAATGATTTACGAAAGAATGAAACGAATAAAAGAATGGACCAAGTAAGGACTAAAGAAAATCAATTAAAGATTACAAAAGATGAGTGGGATAGTGATAAAAAATTAAGCAAGGAGAGACAAGAAGATGTATTGGATTCATATAAACAAAAAAATGATATTATAGTTGAAAATATGAGAAATAATTTTAACAAACTTGCAGGTGATTATCGAGAGGAAATGGTAGGCCAAGAAGAAGGTTCAAAGATAGGTTACCAGAAGGAACTTTCAAAAATGGGAGATCAATATCGTCAAGATATGGAGACTATGGGTAAGAAGATACAAACAATGCAAAAAGAGAGAAATTCAAAGAAAATGAATCCTTCTTTATATGAAGATAAAATGTATGACCAAACCTTACAGCATGAGAAAAATGTTAGAGAATTAAATGGAAATTTTAATAAAAGACTTGGAGAAATAAGGGATTCATACACAAGTGATTTGGCAAAGACAAAAGAGGCAGATAGTGCTCGAGAAAATGCTAGAGTGGGAAATTTAAGTGAGTATGTGGCAAAATCGATAGCAAAAAAGGAAGAAGATAATGGAAAAATCGTTGAGTTGTATCGTAAAAAAGATAAAGATCAAACTAAGTTTTATCAACAATATGTTGATAATATTACAGACATTGGAGAAAGAAGATCGAAAAAAAATCTTGAGGAATTTAATAATACGATTGGCAACATGAGTAAGAAAAATAAAGAATCCATGGATAAATTAAGAGAACAATTTGGTGATGAACAGAGAGCAATTATTATGAAAGATCAACAGGAAAAAGCAGAAATTATAACAATTATGAAAGATCAACACAATAAAAAGATAAATCAAGATAATGAAAATCATCGTTTGCAATTAAATTCAAGAGATTTGAAAATGCAAGAATTTGAAGAAAATATGAACAATAAAATAGAGGAAGCACAAAAAAATAAAGTATTAGATGATCGTTATAAAAATATTTTATTTGAAAGTTCAAACAAGCAAAATGCAGAGGTAGTTAGAAGAGCATTAGAAAATAAAGATGTAGAAGATAAAGCAAAAATGGATGAAATGAGAAAAAATTATGAGGATAAAATATATGAATCAGAAAAGAAAAATAATGCTAAAATTAGGCAACTGACATCAGATAGTAAACGGCA
>JADGAM010000323.1 GCA_015232015.1 Oligoflexia bacterium
CCACCTGATGGCCTTTGGAAAGAAAGTGCCCTCTTCAATAACGATACTAAGCTTGAAGCATTAACAGAGCTTCGCGCAGATCTCTACTGCAAACTTGGAGTAAGAAAAAATGCATCGATGGATCTCATCGATGCTCTGGCCTGCCAGGAAAATGCTCAGTCAGTGACTGATCTAAGCTCTCAGGAGCAGTTCATAAGACAATACCCATCGGTGAGAGATGCTATTCATTTCTCATCACAGTCCATTTCCTCTATAAAAAATACAATGGTGGAGTGGGGATTAAAAAGTCTTCCCAGTATTCAATTTGAGGAGAAAAGCTACATCTTATTAGCAGTAGACTCAACACCTACTCCTCATGCAAATGCTGATTGCTTATCAGATCGCACAGTCATTCATGATTCCAGCAATGGCGTCACTGGTAAGCCAATCAACATTGGGCATGTCTATTCCAGTGTTGTTGGTCTTACTTATGATCCTGCTTGGGTATCACCTCTTCACCACGATCGAGTTCCAAGCACAGAGACTGCTACTCAATTTGGCATGAAGCAGATGATGAAAACGTGTCTTGAGTTAGAGACAAGAGCAATTATGCTGATGGATTCTGGTTATAATAATTCTTCATGCCGAGAAGTGGTTTAAAGCACTTGTTGATTTTCCCAAACCACCCATTCACCTTAGATTGGAAAGATTTATTAGGGAGATAATTCGTTTTCCGTTAACTTTAACTTTTGATGTTATACAATCTAATTTGGGTTCTTTTTCCTTCAAGTCACCTTTATTTATTACATCGCTTGCAGTAAAAATGTCTCAAATCGCTCACTATCTCTATGCCCTGCAATCAATTTTATCAATTTCGTGTTTGCTTTTTTTATTTTTTACAATCAGAAATAAGATACTACAGAAAATAAAATCAATGAGTAGCGAACAATTTGTATTATGCATCTCGCTCCTGTTTTTAGTGTTAATCTTTTCTTTTTCTCCACTGCTAGGAGATGCTGTCTTTTCAAAAAGGGAGAGACCAGAACTTACTGACCACTTCATACCTTTTGCAACCTATATTGTTTTCATGACTCCCTACCTTTTTTCTAATCACTTTAAATTTTTTAAGCGAGTAAGTTATTTAACAGTATTGATATTTATTATTTTAAATTTAACAATTGTAAATTTAGCAATCAATTCCTATCTCAACTATCAAGGGAAGACCTATCCTTTAGTAGATGTTCAATTAAAATACAAAGAAGACTTAGTTAATTTTGTGGCAAATGATTGGAAAAGAATTTATCCGACGGAACAAAAAGTTCCTATAGAATATGATTTAACTGCTGGTGTTTACAATTGGATTGAGGATCATGGAAAAAATGTACCTGCAAAATTAAAATACCCTTTTACTGTAGGGAGGACATTTGATTATATCCTTTTAAGAAAACATGGATTACGCAATTTGGAGGAAGGTATTCAAGCAAGATCTAAAGGCAAAGCAAGATATGTAGTAAATTATAAATTCGAAAAAGCGCCTGTTCGACCTCAAGAAAAAGTAATTTATTTGTACTTTGGATGGCTACGATTATCTATCTTCTCTTAGAGGAAAATAAAAAAATAAGTTCGATAAGTCTTTGAAGAATTTGAAGTGGAGCGGGTTACAAGACTCGAACTTGCAACTTCCTGCCTGGGAAGCAAGCAAGTTTCACTCTGAAAATTAGATTTTTTCTTAAGAGTTTTTTAGTTTAACAGTTTAATATTATTAACAAAATTTAGATTTAATCGTTTCCTACTCTATCTTCTTTTTCTCATCTTTTTATTTTTGAACGTAACTTTAGGCCCCTCTCAAAATATTTTCAAAAGAGTGAGTTTGGCTGTCATTTTGGCTGTCATTTGTTAAAAATTAATTCCCCTATCGAGAGGAACACCATCAATGGAGATTAATTTTTTATTTATTGCATCCAACATATCTCTTTTTATTCCACTCGAAATATTGGGGTTGTCTCTAATTGGGTCACCAAGATTCTTATAGTTGATTATTTTTGACAACTTTTCCTTTGGAATAATGCCATTGTCTATCATTTTCCCCACAAATCCACGACTCAAATTGAAAACATTTTTTTCTTCGTCGTATGAAAAAAACTTGCTCCAACCCATATCATGCATTCTAGTTCTCATATCGTTGTCATCCTTACTATCATCATCCTTGGTCTTTGGTGGTGGATCTTTTGGCTCCGGAGCAGGCGCTGGTTGAGGATCAGGATCTTTTGGAGCAGTTGGTGGTTTTGGTGGAGTCTCTGGCTTTGGCCGAGGTTCTGGTTTTGGTGGAGTCTTAGGTCCACCATCAGGTGAAGGTTTGGGGGGTGGATTGCGAATATCTTTTATTATGTCACTTGCAATTGCAACAGTCACACCTTGGACTATTCCTTTAGCAATTTCTACTACTATAGGGGCAACCTTCTAGATTATAACCAAATCTTATTGGCCGTCTAGGACCATTGCTACCACTGATATCGATACCATCAAAATCTTTTATACCTCCTGTAATACTGCCACCTAAACCACCATCCTCACCGTTATTGTCTGTTGTTGGTGGTTTTATTGTTTCACCATCATCGAGAGTTGAAGAATCAGGATCATCTCTCATGGGATCAACATATGGATTAAATCTATCTCTAAATCCAATTTTTTTTGTATCGCCTGATTTGTTAGGTTGAATGTCATCCATTCCCTCTTTTGTGGGATCTCCAGGGTTTGTTGGTCCAACAACTGAATCTTTTAAATTACCCTTCTTGCCTATACCAATACCTTCGCTTCCATCCAAAATACTACCATACGGCATCTCTAATATATCTTTACTGGATACATATAATCCGAGAGGCTTTCCATTAAAAGATGTTTTGCTGATAATATCTTCGTATCGATCGCTTGCTATTTGTTTTTGAAAATCACTAAAAGAAGTTCTTTTTCCATCATAGGTTATTTCGACTTTTTTAAAAACATTTTCTAATTTTTGTTTCATTTTTTTTATTGTCTCTTCATCAATCATTACTGGAAGATACTTTAAATCCAACTTAAGGCTATTATTTTCAGTTTTTAAATAATAATCGTATTCACTTTCATGTTTCGATTCTGTTTTATAAGCATCAAGCAAAGTTTTTTTCTTTTTCAGATCGCGGAAGTATTTTTCCATTTCAGCTAAAGACATTTCAGAAGAATGTACATTTAGACTATTACTTAAAATGGATAAACAAAGTAAACTCAGGATAGCCTTTCTATCTTTCATAAAATCTCCTTTTAAGTGCGGTACATGCTTTGCAAGTGGAATTTCCTACAAAAACTCCTATAGTTCCCGCTATAGCCATAATAATTATTGTTTCTAATGAAGGGATACCTTTTAATACGCTCAAAAAAACAAAAGAAATTGCACATCCAATTAATAGTCCAACAACATGTTACTACTGCTTTTCATGTGATTGAATACAAAACCTATTATAGTAAAAAGTGCTACAACCAAGATACTTTCTTTACTTGAGATTGGACGAGAATTATTAAAATCATCAAACAGACTTGCCGCTGTCACATAGCTTTTTTTGAGAAAAAGTAAAATCCAGTTTTCCTATACTTTTATTGGTACTTACAAAAAATTGCAAATTGAATCATGGCCCAGTGA
>JADGAM010000324.1 GCA_015232015.1 Oligoflexia bacterium
TGTAAGCAATTTGATTTTTAATAAAAAATTCAGTCACACCGTTGGAAATAATTATATGAAAAATGAGATGAAAAATTTATATCTTTCATTATCACAAAAATTCATGAGTGAATGGAATCGCAATCTTCCTTTAAATGAGATGATCGTTGATCGTTGGGAAAAGGCCAATTTTTTAAACTTCAAAAAAGGAATGCCTACTGCAATATAATAAGATGGAATTGATGCATTAACGAAACTGTGTGCTCCAATAACACAATGGTCTCCGATAGTAATTCCACTGCTAATAATTGTATTTGGACCTATAAAATTACATCTTCCAATTGTAACTTTTTTATATTCATATTTTGCTTTGCCATTGGAGATGGCCCATAAAACAGTGTTGTGTGTATAAATTTGTACTCCTGCGCTTATACCGATTTTATATTACAAAATAACAGATTTATTGATTCATAAACATAGATATGAATTCTATAAAAGACTATCATCTCTGTTTTTATCGATCTATCCAGGGATATTATTTTGGTCAAATTATGTACTGACAGATACTGTTTTCGTTTTTGTTTTTGCTTTGACGTATTTTGTTTTTGTCAGTTACATAATTGAGAAGATACTGCGCAGATGCGACAAATTGTCCTGAATCACTAGCATCTGCATAACCAAATAGCCAAACCCATACTGCTCTAACTGTGCAGCCAAAAATAAAAAGAAACAGTAAAAATTTCTTTTTATCAACTTTTTCCATTTGATGTAGAAAGTTACGCATCATCCACCCCTTGAGGAAGAACTAGTCAATTGATTTTCTTAAATTTGGCAAATAATTATACCAATAAAATCATCTGTATTAGATACAGTCAACATTATGAATATTGTTATAGAAAAAATACTGAACATATTTATCTGTAATGAAGAAATCTTGACCATAATAAAAAGCTTTTAGCTAAAACAGTATGTGTTAAAATTGGGTAACTAGATTTTTTCCCACAAAGAAGATTGCCAACAGGATGTCTCAATTGTGGATATTGCCAGATCTCCGTAAATATATGTTGAGATAAATTTGCTTTTGCCTAATAACTCTAGAACGTGTACCCTTGCTAGCCCAGACTCTTGAAAGGCTACCTTGTTGTCCTATTCTACTTTCATCCTGCCACCAAATTTCTATTTTTTCATAATCTAATAATTTTTGTATTATTTTTACCTCTTCAGGAAAATCCAATTTTATATCTTTAAAAAAGCTCCTAGATAGCATACTTGACTCTTTTGGCCTCATGGTTCGAACCATGAGGCAAGTTGTTATTATCTAAAAAACAAAAAAGTTTACAAAACTTTTTTTCCTAAAATGAAAATTACCATCTAAAAATAAAACGCCGGGAATTCCTGCAATACTCTTTAAATAAATGGATTTAAAAATCGTTGCAATATTTTTATCATGATTATGATGATTGCATTTTTAATAGACCAACTTCGAGCGACGTGTCGCGGCTTATCCAAAAGGGAACTTGCAAAAAAAGAAAGTAGCGTTGTGAGATAAAATACATTCACTTTTTGCATACACTGATCTATTTGTTAGAGGTATCGGAAATGGCATTAATTTGAGTGGCATCGAAAGTTTAGGTGGACCCCATTAATACAAATACATATCTGGAGATAATGAAAATGAATAAATGCTTAGCCGTTATTACTGCACGAGGTGGAAGTAAAAGAATACCGAGAAAAAACATCAAATTGTTTTGCGATAAACCAGTTCTTTCTTACCCCATTAATGCAGCAATCGATTCTAAACTTTTTGAAACTATCATTGTTTCTACGGATGACTATGAAATTGCGGAAGTAGGAAAAAAGCTTGGAGCTTCTATTCCATTTATGCGATCTGAAGAAAATTCTAATGACTTTGCCACAACATCAGATGTCATAGAAGAGGTTCTAAGTGAATATAAAAAAAGACTCATGACATTTGAATATGTTTGCTGTATTTACCCAGCAGCAGTTTTTGTTAATCCACAAAAACTACAAAACTCATACCATATGTTGGTGGAAGAAAAGTATGATTCAGTTATACCGATAGTAAGATTTGGTCATCCTATTCAGAGAGCACTAAAAATTGAAAATAATATTCTAAAGATGATAAATCCCAATCATCTTAACACACGCTCACAAGATTTACCTCCTTCTTATCATGACGCTGCTCAATTTTATTGGCTGAACACTAAATCGTTTTTATCTCAAAAAAAACTATTTATGGATAATACAGGTGCGTTTGAGATCCCAGAGCTTGAGGTGCAAGATATTGATAATGAAGTTGATTGGGCTTTGGCCGAAATAAAATACCAAAAAATGAAGAAAAATTAGGTAGAAGGTAGTCAATGTACAACGCAATTATTATAGGGGCAGGGAAAGTTGGTTCTTCTTTTGATTCACCATTTTCTAAAAAAATATTAACTCATGCACATGCTTACACATTTCATTCTGGGTTTAATCTTCTTGGTTTCATTGATCCAAACAAGGAAAACTTAGAAAATGCATTAAGCAAATGGGGTGGGAACGGCTACGAAAATATTGAAGATGCCTTTGCCCAATATTCCTCTATTGATGTTATCAGCATCGCTTCTCCTGACCAATTTCATTTTGAACATTTAAAACAACTGTTAAAATTGAAATTAAAATTAATCTTTATTGAAAAGCCACTTGTTCTTTTTCCTAATGATCTGGAAGAAATCCAAAAGTTAGATGTGCAATCCAATAACTTTCCTCAAATTGTAGTCAATTACAGTAGAAGATTTATCCCGGAAATCATGGTTATGGCCGAAAGGATTCATAAGGGAGAATTTGGTAAATTTATTTCTGGTAGGGGAATCTATGGAAAAGGATTGATACACAATGGGTCTCATATAATTGATCTCTTAAGAATGTTTTTTAAATCAGTAAAAGCGAAAAGATTGTTTGAAAAAATTACTGACTGGGAAGAGGCATCGGTAAGGGCCGAACTAGTAATTGATGATGGATATTTCATATTGGATGTTTATCCTTGTACTTTGGGAACTTTATTTGAGATCGATTTGCTGTTCGAAAAAGGCAGAATTCGCTTTGAAGACGGTGGATGGGTGATAAAAATATACAAACCAGTAAGTAGTGAAACTTTTAGCAAATATAAGTTTATCAAAGAAATTGAAACAATAAATTCAAGTATGGATAGTGCCATTTATTATGCAGTTGATTCCATTTATAGAAGGCTAAAAGATCATACCCCAATTCTTTGCTCTCTAAATGATGGTATTGAGGCCCTAAAGATCTGTTATGATCTACTAGAATAACAAAAGCGAATTATAATTATGAATTTTTTAAAGAGAAATGCGAATCAACAATCGATTCTTATTGTTGCTCATGATGCTGGAGGTGGAGAAATACTATCTGCGTGGATCAAAGCAAAGCAGCAAAAAGATAGGTTAAAAATATTCACCTTCTTGCTGGAAGGACCGGCAATAAAAATTTTTCAAAAAAAGATTTCTTCTTTAACTATAATATCTAGAGAATCAATTAATAAAAAATATCTTTCTACATTCGATCTTGTACTTACCGCTACTAGTTGGGCATGTGATTTGGAGAAAGTGATTTTATTAAAAAGCAAGGATTGCAAAG
>JADGAM010000325.1 GCA_015232015.1 Oligoflexia bacterium
TTTCTTAAAAACATGAACTAAATTAGAATAATTAATTTTTGTAAATTTATTATCTAATAATTGTTGTAATTCATTTTTTTTTATTCCTGTCAAAAACTCCTCTTCGCCATAGGATATTCCAAAATTGGAAACTTTTAATTTGCTGTTACCACAAGATGGATGAGTGTGAATTGTGCGATCAATAGCGCATTCTTTAGGGCAAAAATCACAATTAGTATATTGATCAATAATTTTTTTTTCAGTTTGTGAGTTTATTAGGTTATTAGAGTTAATATCTTTTTGATAAGTAGTATCGGCCTGGACTGCGTGGCCTGCTTGCTCTATTTGGCATTTTTTTACATCTTGATAAATAAAATCATCCCATAAAAAACTTATTGAGATGTTTCCATCGAGATCTATAACTATATCACTTTGCTTTGATTGCTTGTTTATTCTTTTGTTTAAGATCTTCTTTCTCATAATACTCTTGAGTTTTTTGTATTTCTTTTATTTTTCCAAAGCGTTCACACAGCGGTTTTATCTCTGTGATACATTTACTGCCTTTGATTCCTTTGCTAGTTACTTTGAGATCTCCTTGTGGATCAATTTCAATTATTACTTGATATTTTACTCCCATTTTTCCACCACTATTCTAATGTTCCCATTAGCTAATTTTTCTTGTTTAATATTTTTATAACCACTTTGTTGTAATTCATGTAGTACTTTATTTTTAGAATATCGTTGTTTAATTTGTCTTATCGATTCTAGAGCGCTAATTGACTTTAGATCTTCCAAAATAAATTCAGCATTACCTTCATGGTTTACCTTAATGCCTATTTTTTCACCTTGTAAATTTTTTATAAGTAGATCTACTGCAATTATTTTACCCTCACAGTTTTGTATTTGTTGATTTAATTCACAGGCATAATTAAGTTCACAAATACCACTTGTTAATAATGCCATACCAACTCCAACTACACCAATGGCATTGCCAGTAAGATTAACAGCAACACATGTACTCATTTATAATAACTCCTTTAATAATAAATAAATTCTTTACCATCTATTTTTCGTCCTATCATACATGAAAACAAATAAAGCGGCAGATGTTAACGTTGATATTAGTACTGTTACCGACCGTGGAATAGTGCCAACATAAAATCTGTAGTAAAAATATATTATACCTAGAATAATGAATTGACTTCCTAATGCAATTTTTATCCAGGCCCAGTTTGTATCTGGCAGTTTGGCCTCAGTTTTTTCAATCTCTTTTTCTTGCTCCTCTTGCATTTTTTTATATTTATGAATTTGTAAATTTCTTTCAAATTCTGTTTCATCAATAATGATATTACTGCTATTTTTTATTTCATTATTTTTTATATCATTTATTTGTTCATTCTTTTTTTGAGTTTTATTAAAACTATTTTTGGATTTCTCACCCTCATCATCACCCTCACTCTTATTCTCACTCTTTTCAACTTCCAACATACTAAAACGTTTATTCTTCATTTACATTTTTCTCCGATAAATAATATGATCATTGATCAAGCGGCCATACGAGCGCGAGTTTGTGCCCACTCTCTAAGCCCCTTTATAGTTTCAGCATGAGTGGTAGAGAGCGGAACCATGATCTTTAATGCCTCAGCAATGTCATTTGTATTTAATTCACGTTGTTCATAAAAAGCATTATATAGAGCTTCGATAATACTTTGCTCGATCTCTGCCCCAGAATAACCTTTGGACTTTTCTGAGAGTAGTTGTAGGTCAAAAATTTTAAAATCCCTCTTGCGTTTTGTAAGGTGTATTTTAACTATTTCTTCTCGTTCTTTGTTAGAGGGTAGATCTAAAAAGAAGATCTCATCAAAACGCCCCTTTCTTAGCAACTCTGGAGGCAAACAATCAATGCTATTAGCAGTGGCAAATACAAAAACATTAGATTCTTTTTCTTGCATCCAAGTTAAGAAGGTTCCTAGTACTCGAGCAGAGGTCCCTCCATCGGATTTTCCTCCTTTTTCACCTGACAAACCCTTTTCGATTTCATCAACCCATAATACTGCTGGTGCTAGTCCTTCAGCGGTTTTTATCGCCGTTCTCATATTTTCCTCTGAACTACCTACTAATCCGGAAAATATTTTACCAAAATCCAATTTTAAAAGTGGCAACTTCCAAAAATTACTTATGGCCTTAGCAGTTAAACTTTTGCCTGTGCCTGGAGGACCAAGCAATAAAATTCCTTTTGGAGAAGGTATCCCAAACTTTTTGGCCTCCTCTGAAAACAGCGCCTTTCCACGTAAGCTTAACCACTTTTTTAATTTTGTTTGTCCACCTAGATCATCAATATTTGATGTTGAAGGGTAATATTCTAGTATTCCACTTTTTCTAACAATCTGTTGTTTTTCTTTTAGGATCAAATCGAGATCTCTCTTATCTAATACTGAATCAATCACTACCGCTTTAGAAAAAACATTTTCTGCTTCAAATAGGGTGAGCCCTTGAGCTGCCTTGGCCAATGCCAATCCATCCTCTTTATTAAGATTAACCAATTTAGAATTTGTTTGCTTAAGATCTTTAGCAACATCTCGTAATAAATCAAAAATTTCCAAGTGATCTGGTAAAGGAAAATCAATTAAGCAAATTTCTTTTTGTAAATCTTCTGGTAGTTTCAATACTGGAGAAACGATTATTATATTCTTATAACTGGCATTTAGTTTGTAGACAGCATCTCGTAATTTTCTTATAACAGTAAAATCATCTAAAAATGCGTGAAAATCTTTGAGTAAAAAAAGTGTTGCTTCATCATTTTTAATAATGTGTTCTAACAATTCTAAGGGATCAGTAAATATTGGATTAGTCTCTATAACATCGTTTTTTTCTTCCTCTACATCAATGTGATATTTATAATCCTTCAGGCCACTTGTTACTGACCAAACTTTAAAGGCCTTTTTCTGATTTTTTATCATTCTAGAAATTAATTTTTCTATTCTATGTTCTTCGTGAGAGAGAATATAAATTAGTGGATATCTGGATCTAACTAATATATCAATTTCTGATAAAATTTTTTCTACTCTACTCATATTTTTCTCCTTATCGTTTATCTTTTCGGCCAGATTATCTTTTGCTTAAGGCAAACTTTGCAAAAAAGAGTAGTGCTAATTGCCTCAAGGTTTGGGTTGCCAAAAGTGAAAAATGTAATGATTTTGTTGCTAACCTTATGATGAAGTTAAGGTTGATTGATTCATTTGATGTTATCAAGATTATAAGATCAAGATTATAAGTACCTCATTTCTCCTTCCTAAATTAAAATTATTTGAATTTTTTATCCAAAATATATTTTAGTGCTAGCAAAAAAGATAAAAGCAAATTACTTGATC
Organism: Oligoflexia bacterium; assembly: GCA_015232015.1. Lineage (GTDB taxonomy): Bacteria > Bdellovibrionota > Bacteriovoracia > Bacteriovoracales > Bacteriovoracaceae > JADFZW01. The sequence goes on from JADGAM010000325.1 coordinate 3,351, forward strand.
ACGCTATTCAGGTCACAAAGCAAGGCCTTTGCTCACGAGCAGAAGGTCTCTTTAAAATTTTACAAAAATAATAATTTTCTCTATTAAAATATAATAAATAATTGTTTTTAACTTTTGATTTTCTCCTCTGAAAATGCTATATATTTGAAATATTTTTTAGAAAGAAATTATCAAATTTCAGAGGTGGATACGTATGAATAATATAAACTACGACATAAAAAAATTGAGCAAACAACAATTACTAGACAACACTTTATCATTAGTGAAAAAAGAAAA
>JADGAM010000326.1 GCA_015232015.1 Oligoflexia bacterium
GAAGGATCATGCAACCCTTCTTCGTGCCTTTAAAGTTTATTTGGATTACAAAATTCAGGGGTCGCCTCAAGCACATCTATTGCTTGTAGGGAAGGATATGGATTTACATAATTGCGAATTGAATAATTTAATATCAGAACTAGGTATATCTGATTATGTTTCGCTAACTGGCGAATCAAAATCTCCAGAACTAATGCCTTGCTTGGATATATTTGTCCTTTCTTCTATTGGAGAGGGACTTCCTAATGTTCTTGGTGAGGCCATGTCTTGTGGAATCCCTTGTATATCAACGAATGTTGGTGATGCTGCCAAACTATTAAATGGGCTTGGAATTGTCGTGGAACCATCGAATCCAAAAGCGCTGGCAGAAGCGATGAAAGATTTTACTCAAACTTCAAAAGAAAAGATGGATATTATTTCTGTAGCGTCCAGAAAGCATATTATTGATAATTATTCACCAGAAGGGGTTGTTCGACAATACACATCTTTGTACAATCAATTGCTTGAATAGAAATCCCGTTTTAGAGGTATAGAGGAATATATTTAAATGTTTTCAGTTAATGAGTCGACACAACAAAGTAACTGTGAGCTATTGTTGATTGCATTTTATCAGGAAGCTGCTGCATTTGGTGTTAGGCAACTCTATAATTATCTCACAAGTAACGGACATTCGGTTTCAATGCTCTTTTTTAAAGAGAGGACACAAGAAAATCCATTTCCAACTCCAACAGAAATTTGTCTTTTGTTAGATTTTATTAAAAAAGAGAAATCGCAAATAATCGGGTTAAGTGTGCTTTCGATTTTTTTTCCAATTGCAAAGGTAGTTAGTGAAGAAATTTCAAAAGTTTTTCCAGGTCTAATTATATGGGGTGGAGTTCATCCTACATTGTGTCCCGAAGAATGCATAAACTATGCAGATGCAGTTGTGATTGGAGACGGTGAGATGCCATTGGATCTGATAATAAAAAATTAGAAAAAGGAAATGAATTTTTTTCAAGCGATTCCTAATTTATGGTTCAATGACAAACAAAATAACACAATCATAAAAAATGAGATATCTTATTACTGCAAAGATTTTGACAAAATTCCATTTCTTGATATTGATTCTAAAAATGTTCATTATATCTCTAAAGATACTATCAGAAATATAGATCCTCTTCAGTTATATATAATGAAAAACAATAAATACACTTTCAAGGCCTTCAGGGGTTGTCCATTTAAGTGTACCTATTGCAATAGCGCGTCTCTAAAAAATGCTACTCCAAAAGAGTCTCATCAGATAAGGAAAAAGAATGTAAAGACAGTTATTGAAGATCTGAAAAAGGTTATAACCCTTTATCCTAACATAAAAAAAATTCATAGTAATGACGAAGTTTTTATCATGGATAAGGAATGGGTATTTGAATTTACAAAAGAGTATAAAAAAAACATAAACATTCCATTAACTTGTGATATTCATTTGCAATTTTTAACGGAAGAAGTATTGAAAGAACTTGTTAGTGCTAATCTATGTTTAATTTCTGCTGGCATTGAAGGTTTCTCATTTTCTCTTAGAAAAGACGTCTATAAAAGAAATATGTCGGATTGTAATTATAAATTTCCCCATTATACACAAGACATTGTTTTTTATCTTTATCACAAAAAGGCTGTCTTGCAGCTTGAGTTAGATCAACAATCGATAATCTTGTATGTCCTATGGCCGCATAATACTGTTTTGAAGTAGTTTCGCAGCTCCTATCGTTTTGCTCTGAAATTTTTAAATCTTTAAAATCTTCTATAAAGCAAAAGTTCCTTGAATCAGGCCCTCTATGGTTCAGAAGTTCTAGCGAGCGTATAAATTTATCTGAAGTAACTTTGCCATCTACATTAATCCAAACGAGAAATCCACACATGTTCATCCTTGTAGAAGTCTAGGTTGAAAAACCTGGGAGTGATTGGTAGAAAAAATGATTTAAATCCATATATAAATATACTACCTCTTCTGTGTAACATATATTTCGATAGTTTTACAATACAAATACCTTGCTGCAAAGATGGAATAAATAGGGCGAACATCCATTGGCAATAAACATAAAAACTGTTACGATATGCTAACTTTCGACTATTCACGAATGGACAAAATACTCCAGTGCTAGATAAAAATCATAATTCGCTAGCATAGAGTTTTTACAAAAAAATTTTCCCTTACCAAAATATATATTTAAACAGTATGAATATAAAAATACCTTCATTTGTAATTGAAATTTCTCCTGAAAACAATCTCCATAGGAAATGGGGACACATTAACAGATATGCTGTTTCCATAAGCGAAAAGGATTATAGACCAGTTCCATTTTTCTATGAAGAAAATGAGATCAAAGTTTGTATTTTAGGAAATCCTGTTGTTAAGGAAACCATCAACTACCAACTAGTAGCTAAAGAACTAGTACATAATTACAACAATAATTCATGGTTGCAGACCATAGACTCTGAATTTTTATTTATCATACTAAATCAAAACATATCTACATTAACCATTATTACATCACGATTTTGTTCTCCACCTTTTTATTATTTTTATCAAAAAGATATTTTCATAGGATCATTTTCCTTTTTTGATATCACGCAAAGATTAAAACAATTAAATATGTTCATGCTAAGAGATGATTCTTTATTTGAACTCATTTCTTACAAAAGAATCTTTGGACATAAAACACATGAAAAATCCACTGTTCTGGCGTCTAGCTCCTCTGTTATAGTTTTTGATGGTAAACAAGTTTCAACTCATAGATATTGGAAACCCTCTTTCAAAAAAAACTATTCAAACAATTTAGAAGAAAATGCCCATAACTTATCTTTCTTAATTCAAAATTCTATAAAAAAGAAAACCAGCGACAATCCCAGACCATCACTCTTTTTAAGTGGTGGAATGGATGCCCGAACTATCTTGGCCGCTTTTAATTTCAATAAATTAAAATGTGGTTTGCCAACTTGCTTTACTATCGCTAAATTTGAAAACAGAGAAGTACAAGTTGCAAAACAATTAGCCAATTCCATTGGCGCACAACACGTATATATACCTTTTTGCGAAAGCGATTACCCTAAGGTTTTTACAACTGCAACTAAAATTACTAGTAGCATGCATCTTCCTTTTTTCATGTTTCTTGGTCATGAAAAAGTAGTTTCTAAATATGCTGATGTAATCTTTCATGGACATGGTCTTGACTATTTTTTTCAAGGAAAGTACTTACCATCGCAATCTCCTAGCATATTAGGACATAAACTAAATTATGCAAAAATAACCAGTCTGGAAAAAGAAAGACATACACTAGATGACTATTTTCTAAAAAATATACCTTACAGAATCTTATTCAAAGATCCTTCTACCACATCACTTTTTATTAATTCAAAATTTAATGATTACTACGAAAAAACAAAAGAAGATGTTCGAATAACTTTAGCAGAAGCACAGGAATTATCTGACTCTTTATATGATCAATACGAATACTTGACCTTCTATAATTTCACCAGGCACTATTCATTTCCAGACCACTGGACCATGAACACAAACTTGCCTCAAAGAACTATCTCCTTTGATAATGATATCTATCAATTCTAT
>JADGAM010000327.1 GCA_015232015.1 Oligoflexia bacterium
TAACACTGACTGGATGATAAACACCTTAGCTTTATTAAGTTTGTCATCTATAAATAATAATTTTTAATAATAATTTTTCAGGAGAACAAAATGAGTAAAATTTTTAAGTTTGCAAATCTTAAAAGGAATTGCTTAGTTGCTAGCGTTCTTTCTTGTATCATTCCTTTGAGTGTCTCGGCAGATCTGCAAGTCCATTGGAGTCCATATAATAAAATGCTTAAGAGCAACTCCTCATCAAGAAAAATGCTACTGGGTGAATCTTATGATGATAAAAAATTTACATCACTTCAAGGAAGTTGTGTGGCATTTGCAGAAAGTAGTCCCATCTTTATTCCACCTCAAAAAGGAGAGTTTACTGCAACCTATGGTAGTGATTTTGATTCAATTTATAAAACCTTGGCAGGTAATGCTAAAGTAGAATTAAATATGTCAGGAGTAAATATCAATGGTGCTATTGATATTGCAAATGAAAGTGCGAAGAGTAACTATAAAACTAATATTATGATCTCCTATAATTTAGATGATGGTTATTATCAGCTTGATTTAAAAAAAGTTACATTAGCACCTTTTATAACAAATCCTACGCTTGGATTAAATTCCAGCAAACTAGAAAAAATTTGTGGAACTCGTTTTTTGTCTTCACTTAAACTGGGGGCAAACTTTGCAGCAATCATGACTTTTGAGTTTAAGAGTGAATCTGCTAAAAAAAGTTTTGAGGGCAAACTTCAAGTCGATCTAGATAGCTTTAAAGGTGAAGGGCAGTTACAGATTAAAGAAGGGATTGCTAAGGCAGCATCTTCAATAAAAGTTATTCTTGTTCAAAACGGAGGGGATCCAAAGCAATTTTCTAATCTAGTTGCTGAAAATGATCAGACCTCAAGCGGTTGTGATTTAACATTGATAAATTCTACAGAAGAAAATATCTCTCTAATCCCACCAAGCAATTTACCGGCCTTGGTTAAAACTGATAAAGGAATATATTCCGTTGTTAACAGGAATGGAATTATTGATAAAAAGAAACTATCTAATATAGAATCAAATGATAAGTTATTAGCATTAAGTTATAATAACGGACTTAAACAGCATTTTAATGAAGAAACTTGCTCCTACATTACCGCCAAAGGTGGTCATCTGCTCTCTACTCCTCCAGGAACTCATATTCTTGATTGTAATATAAATAACATGAATGCTTGTCTTGCTTCAATGAAAAGGGCCTTTAATTACGCCCTTCGCGATTTCCCCGCACAGTTTGAAAATAATGGAGTAGGTTCTAATAGCGATAATAGTGATAAGAGATGGATGAATTATATTGTTACAGGAAGAACCTATGCTAGTTACGAGCAAGTTGATCCTAGTTGGTTAGGCGATGTTCCTAATCCTCTGATGATTGATGCAATTGTTGGAATGAAAGATACTGCTGGCCGGATGTATCTTGAGGAAGATCGCTCTAAAATGAGAGCTGAGGTTGTTTTAAAAAATCACACTAATCTTAGTGTTGATGAAAGAACGGAATTAATTAATATTCAAGGAATTATTGATGAAAGAAAAATGGCCATAGCAAAAGGAATGCAAAAGTGTAAGATTGAAGATCTTTTAAGCGACAAAGATGTAGACATATGTGAAAACGCCTTAAAAGGAGTGAAAGATCAACTAAAGCTAATTGAAGGAAAAAAGTTATATTATAATTCGAACCTCTTTACTATCGAACCAAAAGGATTTTACGACTGGTGTGTAGAGTTGAAAAGTTGGCGAGATTTAATGGATGCCAATGATGAAACAAATGCTAATCTTATTCTAAATCCAACCAATTTAGATGAACTTATTACAATTTTAAATAAAGGCGTTGATACCTTTAATAAAAATCATCCAGACGATAACTTTGAGTTTATTCAGCCACAAACATGGCCAAATGATACAAGTAAAAAACAACTGAAGCATATTTCTTCATTTGATAAGGAGATAAAAGAAAATATTAATTGCTCAACGGCCGCCTTCATATTTGAAAAGCAAAAATCCATAAATTTATCTGATAGTCGTATAGCTTATGGCTACCCATTAAACATCTTTAAATTTATTACTGAGCTAGATTTAAGTAAAAATACTTTAACTACGTTAAAAGGTGTTGCTCGTTTAAAAACCTTGCGCACACTTATGCTTTCTGAGCTTGGAATGGCCCCAGATAATGATAAAGACAATCCCTACGATGCATTGAAAAGTACTTCTATTGCAACTTTAAATTTGTCTAACAATCCTACTATTGGGCCTGATGGATCAGCTGGTGGTTATAATATTTTTGAGGGAATATCAGGAATGAAAAACTTGCGTACTCTAATATTAGATGACAATCCAATTTCTACTTTTAAAAAATTAACAAATCTTGGGTCCTTACAAAAAATCTCTTTAAAAACATCTTTAAGCAATAAAGAAAATATACCTATGTTTACAAATGCTTCGATTATTGAATTTGCAGAGATGAAAAGTAAAAAATTTGAATTACTAAGAAATGTAGTTTTGAATAGCATTACAGGATACACAGATATAGTCTGCGATGCCATTGGAAATAAGCTGGATAGCACTGTTATTAAATATAACATTGCTTGTGAGAGACAATAATTCTAGTAAGTACTATAACTTGACAAGAGGGTATTATGAAAAATTGCTTTGAGAAAATATTACAAAATATTATTTCATTAAAGATAGTTCTATTAATCCCTCTTGTTTTTTATTCTTGCATCGATATCAAAAAAAATTTTCAATTTATTAATAAGGGAATATATCCTGTGAGTGAACGCGAAGGAGTCCTTCTTGGGATGGGTTATGATTCACTTATGAATAGCTTAAAAGGGTTACGTTGTTTTGAAAATTTTCAAACTAAAATTTTCCCAAAATCCGTTGCCAGCTTAAGATTTGAAAATCATTTAAGCGCTTTGGAGTTAAGCAAATTACTCTCAGGGGCAATTTCTGTAGGAGTTCCTATCTATCCGGGAATAACTGCAACCGGTGGTATTGACTTCAAAGCAGAATTTGCACAGACAGATTATCGTGATACATTTGTGTTGCATTTTGAAGGTATACTTGAAGAACAATCGCTATATTTTAATAATAACGAGAAACTTAGCTTTGAAACTCAAAATATCTACAACATGTATATGTTTCATCCCGAAATATTAAAAAACGTATATCATTCATCTTGTGGAGATGAGTATATAAACAGCATTCAATACGGCATCACTATGACCGCCATTATGTCCATTGAATATACATCTTCTTTTGATAAAAAGGTTTATGGTGGGCAACTTAAGGCCGAATTGGCCGGAGGTATAGTAAGTGTTACTGGAAGAACTGAATTTCAAAATTTGCTAAAAAAATCACATGCTTCAATAAAACTATACATCACTCAAGGTGGAGGGCAACCTTTAGCTATATTTAATGATCTTTTGATCCCTGCTTCTGTTAATAACGATTCTAATTTTCCTGAAGGAATATTGCCTTTTACTAATAGTGGTTTTCACTGTAGCAGTAATTCTTCAGAACCTTGTTTAAAAAAATTAGAAGTGATTGCTCAGTATATGGCCAATTTAAAAAATCAATT
>JADGAM010000328.1 GCA_015232015.1 Oligoflexia bacterium
CTTACAGACATTAACAGAAAAAGATCCTAGTAAATTAAAAAAATACCTTTCTAAAGGAGAACAACTTAGAAATGAGTATTTTGAGAGAGCATCTTATTGGAATAAAAAATTTGATAACAATACTAATAAAAATAATATTCGAAGCACATACTTAAAAGATTCTTATAATTCAGGAAAAGAATTCTTATCTATCAGAGATAATATTTTTATCCCTGCTATTTTAAGAGAAGACTACAAAACCGCAGAAAAAATTGTATTAGGAGATATGTTAGACAAATATGAAAAACACCGTATATATATTGATAAATTAATTAAAATTACAAATGAAAAAAATATCTCTAATGAAGGGAAGGCAACAAAATATATAAATAGATTTTCGTTATTATTGTTGTTAGTAAGTTTTTTACTTTTTATTAGTTTTGCTATTATCGGTTATATAGGATATACTTTAATTATTAACAAGATTAATAACGTTACAAAAATTCAAAATTTAGAGCAACAAGAAGTTATTGAATGTTTAAGTTCGATGAAATCGATGTTAGAAACTGAGAATAACACAAGCAAATATCCAGACAAATAAAAATTTTTTTCAAGAAAATTTAGGAGTAAATTATTTTTGAAATCTAATAAATTAATTTTTATAATAGAAGACGAGGATGATATAGCTGAATTGATATCTGTAAATTTACGAAAAAGTTTTTATCAAGCTTTAATATTTAATAATGCTAATGATGCATTATTAATGCTGTCAAAAGTGCTTCCTGACCTCATTATCTTAGATTTAATGCTTCCTGATATTAACGGTCTAGATTTTTGTTCTCAAATAAAAAATCAAACAAAGTTTGCTTCCATACCTGTAGTGATGGTTACAGCAAGAGGAAGTGAGGAAGATATTATCAGAGGATTGGAATTTGGGGCCTATGATTATATTACTAAACCATTTGCGCCTAAAGTTTTAATTGCACGAATAAATAATATCTTAAAGAGAGTTACCATAACAGAAGATAAAAATATTGAACAAAATATTTTGTCATTTAATAATATAAAAATCGATACCCAAAAAAGAGAAATTTCAATTGAAGATAAAGTTTTAGACTTAACATTTTTAGAATTTCAACTGATATATTTTTTAGCACAAAAACCAGGTATGGTTCTAACGAGAGATCAAATAATTGAACACACTCGCGGCCAAAATCATAATATTACAAATCGTTCAATTGATGTTCAAATAGTTACATTGAGAAAAAAGATGTTACCGTGGGATTATATAGAAACCGTAAGAGGAGTTGGTTATCGTTTTAAAGAGATGCTATGAATTCTTACTTAACTAATTTTTTCTTTGTTAACAAATACAGAAAGTTGATCATAGTAATTAGTATCTTCACAATATATCTCTTCATTATATTTTTTAGTACTGAAGTTTTAAAAGACTTCTACCTTCAGGAAATTAAAAGTGATTTATTGATTCAATCTGAGGCAATTAAAAAAAAAATCAAACCAATTCTTTTTAATCAAAAAAATGAAAATAAAGAAAATGAAAATATATTAAGTAAAATTATAACTAATCTTAGCTTAAGATCACATACTCAAATTGAATTATATCGTTGTAACAATCAAATAGGATGTGAAAATTATCCCAATATTGATGATATTAATATAAATGACAAAAATATATTATTAATTTCCGAGATTAGAAAAGCAGGAAATTCAACAGAACATAGTTTTTATTTTGAAATTATAAAAGACATAGTAATTGATAAAAATATAAAAACATTACATCTATTAATTCCATTAAAAGATAATAATAAAAGCATTGTCTTTGTATTAAAAATATCGCAAATCATTGTAGGTTTTCACTCTTATTGGCCCACTATATTAATATTTATTTGTTTATTACCAATCTTGTTATTATTGTTAATCTTATTACTTATAGCTAAAAAAATTGATTCCGATTTTAGAGATATAAAAAAACTAAAACAAATATCAGAATTTTCAAATAATATAAAAGAAAACGATAATAATAATAGTTCTATCTATAAGACTACTGTTTCATTAAATCAATTAGTGAATAACCTTTTAAAACAAAAACAACAACTCGATTCTTTTTTTTCCAGCATGAACGAAGGTGTATTGGCGATTGATAATAATGATAATATTTTATATATTAATCGAGCGGTAACAAAATTGCTTGAATTATCTGATAAAGAATATATTGGGAATTTCGTTTATGAAATTGCTGGTTTATCCATTTGCTATCAATTCATCACTGATATAAAAATCGCCAAAGACCATATCGTTCGAGAGGTAACCATCAAATCAAATAGTCAAAGTATCTCTTCTTTGTCTCAATCTCTATATCAAAATGAAATTTCAAAAGTTTTTCAATTAAGTGGAGTTCCTCTTTACGATCATATAGGAGATAGAATAGGAATTTTAATTATAGTATCAGATGTCAGTAAAGCAAAAGAAATAGAAAAAAAACATCAAGAATTTGTTTCAAATGTTGCTCATGAACTAAAAACACCAATTACCTCTATAAAAGGATTTATAGATACAATTTTTGATCAAGATGTAACAGATAAGGACGAAATTTTTAGATATTTACAAATTGTAAGAAGGCAAACTGAACGATTAATTGCTATTATTGAGGATTTACTTACGCTTTCACTTTTACAACATAAGCGAACTGAACTGGAATTCAAGATAGTACCATTAATAGAGATGATTGAAGAAAGTGTAGAAATTTGCAGATTAAAATCAAATACAAAAAAAATCAATATAAATGTCATTTGTAATAAAGATATTGTATTGAAAGTAAATCTTCCACTGTTTGAACAAGCATTAGTAAACCTAATAGAAAATTCAATCAAATACAGTAATGATCATAGTAAGATTGATATTGTTGTAAATGACTGTGATGATCTTTCTCAGGCAAAAGAAAACGAAATAGTAATAGCAGTTCGAGACGAAGGCATCGGTATTCCTCTTAATGACTTAGAACATATTTTTGAACGATTTTATAGAGTTGATAAAACAAGAAGTAGAAAATCAGGAGGTACAGGTCTGGGATTAGCAATCGTTAAACACATCACCGATATACATAATGGTAGATCTTGGGTCAAAAGTACTAAAGGAAAAGGATCAGTTTTTTATATTTCTGTTCCTGGAAACTTGATTAACGTGCAAAATAAAGCCCCCATTGTTTAAAAATCGGATAGGAAAATTCCGGGCATTCAATTCCTACAGAGAAGAGGATCTTTGCTGCCTGGGCATTATCAAAGATTCTCTCCTCTTCAAATATAGGGACGATAGGTTGCAATATAACGTAGAAAAAGATTATCAAGAGGTCCTTGTTTGAATTACTGTTGATGATTTCTGATATACAAACCGTTAATATTTAAAAATCTTCATAAAAAGAGACAAGCTCTTCAATAGCTATGTTCTTCTATCTCCACTCGCTTCCTGAATGTCCAGTAGATGATGAATAGGTATATTAAAACTAGGGGCATGCCAATACAGGCGATAATGAGCATTCTATTCAAAGTGCCTAAGCTAGAAGAG
>JADGAM010000329.1 GCA_015232015.1 Oligoflexia bacterium
TGAGATCCATCGATGCATTTTTTCTTACTCCAAGTTTGCAGTAGAGATCTGCGCGAAGCTCTGTTAATGCTTCAAGCTTAGTATCGTTATTGAAGAGGGCACTTTCTTTCCAAAGGCCATCAGGTGGGGTTTGCTGCAAGGAAAATGAAAATTCTTTTTTTAAAGATGACAAAGTAAATTGAGTTGTGAAATTCTTTGGCATGGAAATATCCTTGGTTTAGTCACTATGGATATTTCCATTTTTTATTGGAATTGGATTCTATTTCCTCAATAAACAAGAATTAAAAGAACATTACTCAACTATTCTCGTCCAAACTCAAGTTGATCTGATCCTACAGCATGTCTACTCCATCGATATTCCATTTTAAGAGCAGTAAATGCTAAAATTAGCTCTAGTGTTTTTCCTCCTAGAGTATCCATTGCTCTTGTTCTCCTCTTGAATTCTCTATTAATCCTCTCTACAGGATTGGTAGTTCTTAAGGTTCTCCAATATTTTTTATCAAATTTATAGTATGCTAGAAGAGAATCTAAATCTTTTTCCACGCACTTAACAGATCTAAGCGCATCTTTTCCCATTACGTTTTTAAGTGTCTTAAAAGCACTTCTGGCCTCTTCTTCGGATGGAGCATACATCACCTTCGATAAATACTCTTTAAAGGCCACTCGAAGGCGTGCAGGTACCTTTGTGATGGCGTTTCCCATGCTGTGAAACCAACATCGTTGAGTAGATGCATATGGAAATTCTTCTTTAAATACTTTTTCAAGTCCTGGTAGACCATCCATAATTCCTACTTTTACAGAGAAGAAATCAAGTCCTCTCTCTTTTAACGATTTAAAAACTCCTCTCCAAGTTTCAGCATTGTCTTTATGTCCAGGTTCAATAGCCAAAATACTTCTAAAGCCATTTGTATCAATACCAAGAACTACTAGCGATGGTTCCGCCTCTGTACTATCTCTCCTCTGTATTTTAAAATTAGTACCATCGACATAAAGGGCCCAATACTTTTTTCCCTCTAGAGATCTAGTAAGCCATTCAATAGCACTATCTTCAACTAATGACAGAGAAGACGATATAGTAGCTGTTGAAAGTTCAACTCCTAAAACTCTCTTGGTTATCATAGAAAGAGTTCTGGTAGATAATCCTGCTAAATGAAGAACAGCCAAATCTTCTTTTAGTCTGGGATCTACTTGCTCATTTTTAGGAATAAGAGCACTTTTAAATTCACCCTGTCTATCTTGAGGCATTCTTATTCTAATTGCCCCGATCCCTTTAATAGCATATTCTCTTTCTTTGTAGCCATTTCTCTTATTCTTATTCTGCTCAGGTGTCCCTAAGAATAGCTCCATCTCCATTCGTAGTAATTGGTTTAGAGTATTTTCTACAGAGTGTTTTACCTCTTGAGAAAGTTTCTTAAAAATCGTTAATCGATTCTCTTTTAGCTCTGTTAATGCCTTATGTGCCTCTGATAGATTAATCTCTAATTTTAAAAATCCCATTTGTGTACTCAATGTTTTCATCCAAGATATCCCTTATGTTTACATCACAAATTCTATGATGCATATGCTTGGACAGAAAAAATTTTACACTACCCATCAACTGGCCAAGCAGATCGGATGCTCTCATTCGGTGATTAATAACTCACTAGATCGGTTTAATATCGCCAAAGAGCATCGCAAGAGCGGTAAGGTGCGGTACGGATTTAGGATTAGACACGATGGACAGCTAATACCTCATCTGCGTCAACAGAGAGTCATTAAGCAGATCCGGCAGTATCAAAGCAAAGGATTATCGTTTAGTAGGATCGCCGAAACGCTTATGAAGAAGCGAGTTAAGTCTCCTGCTGGATTGGATCAATGGCATCCGTCTACTGTGAAACAGATATCCTTGCAATAATAAAAGATTCTTGATGAATCAAACGCAAAATCAAATATAAAGGATTAGTTTTAGGGAGCAACTTGGAGCTATTTTAGGAATATAAATAGCAATCAAAACTATCATGCTATAGTAATGGCAATAATCAAATGCATTCCGCTGATTGTTCAAAAAATGAGTTGTACTTCTATTTAACATAAAGAGATAATAATTACTATACATTATCAAATGGCAAAAGATGATAGAATACTAACTTACATTACTATTAACCGGGGGGAATATGATTACTAAGGTTTTCTTTTTTTTCGTATTTGTTCAACTATTAGTGATAAATGTTTTTGCTAATGATTTAAATAGAGCAAAAAGACCATCTGGTCTTATTTATGTAGACAATAATTACTGTGCCTGTACTGAAGGCGTACCTGTTATCATAAATAATTGTGCAGCCTTTTGCTCGGAGAGAAATGATAGTGCCCCTACTCTCTATGTTCATACAACATTAGACCCCAAAATAATTAAAAAAGGTTTTAAAACTTTATTTGAATGGTGTAACAAATCTACTGCTTCTGAAATAAATCCTTTTTGTCAATTAGAGCTGTATGATGGAACACAAACCACCTACATTCACGTTAGCATCTCTTCTGATAATAGCAATAATTTCGTAGCAAACATAGCACCGCTTACAATTAACAAAACTTATGTAGCAACTTTAGTAGAAGTTGGATCGGGATCAATGGCCCGAACTAAAAGTTTTCAAATCAAGAGAATAGCACCTAATCCTAATCTTGGTTTATTAAGAATAACTCCAATTGATGCTTATACTTGTATAGGCCGTGCTGGTTCAAGCAGCTCCTCCGATTTTGATCTGGCATGGAAATCATATTACTTCTATGACGTTGCCAACTTCCCTCCCACAATTCCAGCAGGAAGTAACATTTTTTGTCATGATGTAAATAAATATGGTCCTAATGATAACCCTGCTTTCCCTAGACTTGAATTACAAGAGCAAATCTTTAATCTTTGGTCTCAGAGTGATACAAGATTTTTTGCTGATGTTAATAATAATAATAAACTATTCATTAATGAGTATATACAAAATCATCTACTGGTAGATTATGGAATATCAGCTAACATAAACATTTTTTCTAATTTGAGTTGGTTTAATGCACCTTCTATTAGCAATATCACCGAACCGGTGACCATTGGTTACAAATTAGATCCATTTATAGATTCAGTTACAAATTTAAGTTATTGCCCCAAACAGGAACAATATCATAGTAATGATCCTATCTCCCAAATTTTAGGAAATCTTATTGGAGTTGATACAGAAGGATTATATATGGCGGTTAGTGAACCAGTAAAATTAACTGATCAAAATGGAAATATAGTAACTGCTCCAATAAATTATCTTCTCATCCGTGAAGGTCTTTTGAAGAAAATTTGGTTTTATTATAATATCAATGAAACTCCTGTTACTCCTGATGACAATACTGTTTCACAACATACCACAATGTTTAACTGGCCAGCAGATATTAACTCTCCTCTCATAAAAAAATCAAACCAATTCACATATATTGTTCGCCATCCTTCACAATTAAATTTTCCAGGAAATGTTAACATTCCACCAGTGGGAATTCCTTATGATAAAAGATTTGCATGTATTCCTGTAACTGAAAA
>JADGAM010000032.1:0-2967 GCA_015232015.1 Oligoflexia bacterium
CTGAAAGGAAAAAAAGAAAGTATCCATTAACAAAACCATTCATAAGATTAAATCCCACAGAGGAAAAGACAATTGTCAGCGGCATCTTTTTACCTTTGCTTTTCACAAGAAATGGAAAAATAAATGTTCTCTGCAGATAATGAATTTCCCAGATGATAAAAAAAATGCTTAAAACTAATGATTTATTTCCTAGTAAAAAACAAATTAAAATAACAGCACAGGCGGGAAATTCCATTATCACCCATCCCCAGGTATTAGAAATTTCTGTTCCCCATCCCTTTCTTATATGCCTTCCGTATGGTGCTTTAATGAAGAAGAGAAGAATAAAGGTGACTACTGCAAAAATGAACTCTAAAGAAAGTATAAGATTATAAAATTTAATTAAGTTCATCTTAAATTTTCCTAAACTTCAAACTTCACTGTCTAAAAATTAACTTCAGCACTAAGAGAGAGATCGAGTAATTGTCCACCATAGCGAAATTCGCCGTAAGTGTGGCCATAGTGATAAGTTACTTCTGTTGCAAACAAAATATCTTGAATGGCCTTGCTTTCAACTCTAAATTTTAGAATATAACTTTGGTCACTGATATTTTCCAAATTAAAGAGATTGAAAGTGTAATCGCTCCAAGAGAATGGACGAGGCATTGTTATACTAACCATTGCGTAGTCACGACTATGGTAAAAGGGACGATAGCTAGGAGTTAGAAAGCTGTAGGTGTAGTTTGTATAGTTTTGAGCATCAGAAAGTCCATCGCTTTGATGAAAATACTCTCCAGTGATAATAAGACTCTCTTTATCAGCATAGCCTATCTCGTACGATGCACCTAAAGTATATGCTGTGGATCTGCTGGCATCTGATGACTCTTGGACCATAGCGGCCTCAGCATAAAAATCAAAATTTCCCACGCCAATGGAAAAATCGCCGCCATAATTTTTATGGCCTCCACGATGAAGGGCCGATAGCGTGAATTCGGATTTAGTGCTGATGGGGATTTCCATTCGAGCAGCGTACCCTGCTTTTGCAGATGTTGAACTATCTTCCAAGATAGTGAGAAGATAGATATTAGAAGTATCAACTGGAATATGCGCCTTAATTAAGGGAACACCTAAGCGTTCATCAACAGTCTTTAAAATATCTTGGTGGTAATTATTAATAAAATCGGTGGGATTCCAAAACTTGGAAACCCCCCATTTAATTTTACTTTTTCCGGCGGTAATGAAAACAGTTTTATTTATATTAAACATCAATTTCATCTCTTCCAATTGTAAGAGATTCTCCACATTCGGCCGCCCAGTACGTCCAGTACGTTCACCAGTATGTCCAGTACGAGTACTTTCAGTAGTAGTAGGTGAAATTTGGGTGTTCTCTTCAGTGCTATCGATGGTTGGATCATAGATATCTTTTCCGCGAATGAAAGCACGAATGCCATTTCTTAATTTTGAGTCTAGATAAATGGAAGCGGTTTGGGGGGCGCTAATGGTATTCTCCGAGAGTTTTCCATGTTGGTTTCCATAATAATAGATTTCCGAGCGTAGAAATCCACCAATTTGTAGACTATTATCTTTAAAATCAAAATCAAAACTGCTGCTACCGCTGGAATCCTCAGCATATCCCGGTAAGTGATAGGTCAGACAAATGAAGAAAAAAATAAAAAGCATGATGTTTTGTTTATTCATTGTTACTCTGTTACTCTGTTACTCTTTTTGTGTTTTTACTTTTATTTTTACTTTGTTAGGAATGGGAAATTAACGACTTTTGCTTTCAATCCACGCCTTTGTGAAAATATTTTTATCTAAAGGTTTAAGTTCAAAATCCTTGGTTAAAACAACTGTGCTATTACCTTTTTCTAATTCATCATTAATTCTAACCTCTTTGGGAACCCAGACATCTCCTTTTTTGAATCCACTATATTTTTTTATCCAAGAAAGATAGTAGCTTGTCCTCATTAGTTTTCCAGACAAAGAGTACTCTTCTCGTTTTAAAATGTTATAGGTTTCAGGATCAATCCAGAGAGTAAGTCGAGGATAGGCAACATCAATTCCATCTTTAGCAATAAGTTCAATTCGGTGGGCATTATAATCACCTAACTTTTCACTACTTAAATATTTGCTGCTAAAATCAAGAGCGAGACGAGATTCATCAAAGTCACCTTTGCGAGAGTTGGTTCCAGCAATCTTTTCCCTCTCAGTTCGACGTTCCCAGTTTCCAGTTTTTGGATCATAAGTCCAAAAATTTTTATCAACTTTGAGATATCCTTTGCCCGCTTCATCCTTCGGGCGAACAAATATCATCATAAATTTATTATCGGCATCCCGGCGATAGACATTAACCTCATAACTTTTAGGCTCCTTACCTCGTTCGCTCTCTTTGATAAAACAGTTAGCAAGATAGTCACCACTATTCCTTTGTTGCTCGTCAACATGCTTAATTACGTCTAAGGTCTCTTGTGTTGTTAGGACAAGAGACTTTTGTGATGTTGGTATTGGTGTTGGTATTGGTGTTGTCGTTGGTGATGTCTCCTTATTTATGGCCATAGGTGTGGATATGGAGGTGGGTATGGGTGTAAGCACAGGTGTGGATGCCTGAATTTGAAGAGAGAGAAGTTGTATGAAAACAAGCAAACATTTCATCTTAGTAATCTTAGTAATCTTAGTAATCTTAGTAATCTTAGTAATCTTAGTCATATTAGTTAACCTGGTTAATGGCCACAATTGGCCTAAGTTGTGAAGCAATATAGGCCGGATAGATGGCCGCAATGGTGGTAAAAAAGATAATAAGTCCTAAAACAAAAAATAGATTTTTCCAGGAGATTAAAAGGGCCACATGGTTCATAAGCAGCACTAGCTGTAGCCCCTCCGAGGTCACTGGAATATGAAGAGCATTAATAACAACAATCAACCCTACGGATATTATAAGACCAATAGTTGTACTGATTACAGATAAGACCATGGCCTCTAAATAAATCA
>JADGAM010000032.1:2991-30997 GCA_015232015.1 Oligoflexia bacterium
AGTGCCGATTTTTGCATACCTATAGATCTGAGTGTTCCGATTTCCGAACTTCTTTCATGTACCGACATCCAGAGGGCCGTAATCAGTCCGATCATTATGAGAATAATTAATATAACAATAAAGCTTAAGAAAAGGGTGTTGAAAAGTGAAAGGATCCAATCTATTGTTGAGATCTCATCTTTCCAAGTAGTCAAATCAAGCTTTTGTCCAATCCAAGGTTCACTGGAGATTTGATCAAACTTCAGCCAAAAAGGTTTATGATCTGCTGGAAGGAGTTGGTATCCATAGTTAGGTAGAAGTTTTCGTAAGCGCTCGTAAACGGTTTCACGTAGTCTCTCATCTTTCAAGTAGATCATTAGCTGTCCAGTACTATTTGCTTTCATCTGATAGAGCTCACGTAAATCATCCTTATGTATAAATAGAAAAAAGTTTGATAGGTGGCCAACATTTTTTAAGATAGAGATAACTTTAAGATCTTTGGTATTATTGATGTTTCGATTGGTGGGAACAAAGAGGGTAACCATATCCCCAACAACAACCTTTAATTTTTTTGCCTGCTCTTTAAAGAGAACAATTCCTCCCCGCTTGGTTAGAAGACGAAAATCGCCGGCCGCTGCCTCAGTCCCATCCGCTGACGGCCCCGCTTGCGCCTCATTTAAAACACTGATCATCTGTTTCTCTTCAGGCAAATCGATACCCCAAAGCGGAGCTTGGATAGAGTTTTTTTCCGAAACCACTTTCCCCCAACCTTTAACCCGATCTATAATTAAGCTGGCCTCCGGAACAAGTTGTTTGGTAATGGATAGAAGGGCAGGATATTCAATTACCATAGGGGCCGAAGAGCTGGAGCTGATCTTGTAAAATCCAGAAATATTAATATGACCACTAAAAAGTGTTGTGGCCACAGAAAAGAGCGACTTCTCAACACCACCTACCAATGCGGAGGTGATTATCAAAATGAGAGTAACAACAATAATGGCAGATGCCAAAATCACTGTTCTCACTTTTCGACGAAAAAGATTTCTGACTGCGATTTGCAAAAATTTTAATAAAAAAGGAATTTGCATTTTTATTTTCATTATTTATCTCATTATTTATCTCGTTATTTATCTCGTTATTTATCTCGTTATTTATCTCGTTAAATTTCGTGAGACATGGCCCGTAATGGGGTAATTTTTGCTGCAAAAAGTGCGGGGTAAATGGCAGCAAGCAGACCTACAATATTTAAAATAATCATAATTTTCAGCAAACTAAACCATGTGGTAGTTGGATAAAGGTACGGTCCTGAAAAAAGAAAAGTCATAATATCTCCATTGGCCGGAATTCCAATTCGACCGAAAATGTAGACGAGAAACATTCCAATCAGCGCTCCAACAACACCAAAGAAATTTGTTGTAATAATCGATTCAACCAACATTAACTTAACAACAAAAGGACCTGGGGCCCCTATGGCACGCATAACACCGATCTCTTTTGTTCGTTCCATGGCCGCCATAACTTGCAAATTCATGATAATGAAAATCGCAACGACAGAGATAATTGCTATGAAGATATATAAAAATAGTTTGAACACGAAAAAGAGTTGGCCAAGAAGACCTGCGGCCTCCTGCCAATTGACCGCCTGAATTTTAAGATCAAGCGATTTACTTAACTGATTGATCTCTTGTAAAACCTTTTTCATAGCACTCTCACTTTGATCCTTTAAAATAATCGCGGCGTTGAGACAAGATTCCTTTTCTTCTAACTGTAGTCGTTCTGGGGGTGTTGCAGTTGTCTTAGCAACCGGAGTAACCTTATTAACATTAACCTTAGTAACCACTTTTGCTTTTTTTGAGAATAGATCATCAATAGAAGTTGCAGAGGAGATGCTCTGATCAATTTCACGAGTAAGGGATTCCATATCTGCACGCTTTTCTTTACCCATCTCACCTAAGAGTTCACGAAAGGAAACTAAATCCATTAAACTATAGTTTCCAATTAGGGGAGAGTTTTCAAAATTTTTAAGTTTAAAAGTTCCATAAACTTTTAGCTTCACCGAGGTCGTGCTGCCAGAGCGACCAAGAGAAGTGAGAGGAAGGAACTCGCCAATTTTTATACGATAGAGAATAATTTTAGGTGCAATCTCGCGGTAGAAGAAGTTATACCTTTGTAAAAAATTATCATCATTCATGTCAAAAAAAGCAGAAAGAAGATTATCAATAGAGTCAACAGGGCCGGTAGAATTATTAGCGGCCGCCCCTTTAACAGTTTCAATTTTAACAATCTCCTCTTTGACAAGTGCTTCTGACAATCGCTTTACATCTAGAGGGCCCATTTGATTTTTAATCTCTAAAATTTGTTCGCGATTTTGGGTAATGAGGTCTTTAATTTTTTTACTATCACGTATATTAAGATTCTCTTTCTCAATTAACTTTTTAATTTCATCAAGGCGCCTGGCAATCCGATGTTTAACCTGTGATTCATAAAAGCTCTCATTAAGTAAAAGCCCCTGTTTACCTTTTGGTATTCTCTCTCCTTTGACAATTTGAAAAAGCGGAAAATTTTGTTCAAACTCATCTGGTGGTGTACCTATATAGAAAAAGTATAACATGGTATCGTCAGAGATAAGAGGGGCCAGGCGGTTTTCCATAAACTCTAAATTGTCATAAGGGTGCTCATCAAATGTTTGCCAAAAATTGGGTGCCAGGGCACGCGCCATACTTTGACGATCAGTTGTTTGTTCATCATTATCCACTTGCATAGCTTGTCCAATGCGATTCTCATAGTTGGACGAAATATCTCTTATTATAGTTGTGATATGGCCCTTAAGACCTTCTATCTCTGGTAAATTACGTGCTTCTCCTTTTTTGACCTTCTCCCTTAGTTCTCGAAGCTTAACATCCAAAATATTTCCAGGATTAACCAAGGCAAAGTTAATACCTTGAGGAACCACTGCTTTTATGTTGGCAATTTTTTTCTTAAGTAGCTCACCCATGGCACGACAATCTTTGATAGAGGGAAGTTCAGGAAAATTGCTATCCATATTTCCCACCACAGATAACTTTTCGTCTGTTTGAGAGGAGTAGATTTGAATATTGCCAGTAATACTGCTAACAATGCTATTACTCATACTACTAATCATCGATTCAACGAGGGCGTCTCCCAAAACCATAAATAAAGTTCCAAAGAGGATAATTGAACCGATGAGAAAGGTTTTTGTTTTTCGTACAAAGAGATGTTTTATCGACAAATGTATAATCAGTCTCATTATTATTTTTTCCTCTTAATCTTAACTTAAGTTCATTCATCGGAAATGATTTTACCATCATGAAGCCTTACAACTCGTTTGGCCTCAGCAATAATCGTCTGGTCATGAGTGGAAAAGAGAAACGCAGTCTTTTCTGTTTCGTTAATCGTCTTCATCAAATTAATGATACTTCGACCGGTGATCGAATCTAAATTGGCCGTGGGTTCATCCGCAAGAACAATGTATGGATTCGTTACCAATGCTCTTGCAATGGCCACCCGCTGACGTTGACCACCGGAAAGTTCATGTGGTTTTTTGAAAAGTTGATCAATAAGTCCAACCTCTCTGGCAAAATGGTAGATCTTCTCTTTCATCTCTGCTTTTGAAAGATTACCTTTAAGAAGTAATGGAAATTCGATGTTGTCATAAATGTTTAGCACAGGAATTAAATTAAACGATTGAAAGATAAAGCCAATCTTATGTAACCTAATATTAGTTAGTGCATGATCATGAAGTGATAAGACACTCTCCCGATCAATCCGCACCTCTCCATCACTTGCTGTATCGATACAGCCAATAATATTAAGGAGCGTAGACTTTCCACTACCTGAAGGACCAGCAACTGCCACAAATTCACAAGATGATATCGTTAGATTTATATCTTTGAGCGCTTGAACAGATATCTCACCCAAATGATAATTTTTATTAACATTTTCTAGATGTATTAATTCTCTCTTTTCCGCAACAGTCTGTGTTGCCTGTGTTGTCTGTGTTGTCTGTGTTGCTTTTGGAAAATTCATTGCTGACTTCCTCTTTAAAATATTTTATTTAAAAATACTTTATTTTAAAAATATTTTACTTTTAGGATAATTTATTTTTAAGATACGTTAATTATTTTCTCTATTATTTCACTGGGGATCGCCTGTTCTAAAAGATTTCCGAAGAGCTCTTATCTCGTTAATGCCTATATGTGGACGATAAAAGAGTAAGTAGATCGGTGATAATTTTGGTTGGTACCTAAACCAATACAACTTGCGTTTCTTTAATTTATAAAACCAATTGATTATTTTATAAATGAAAGCTATAAACCAAACCATAAAAGAACTAAATCCGCGGATTTCACCTAAAAGATCAATAGGCATAGGGCCTTTTGTTAAAAAACGACAATTTTCACTCTTAAGTATCTTAAAAAGTGACGTTACTAAAAACTCGGAGGTACTTTGAATGGCATCGGGAGAGGTGACCATATACTTTAGTAACCAACCATTTGAGATTTCCATTCGAGTCAACATGAGCATAGATGTGACTTTTTCTCCATCTTTGACATAAAACCACCTTCTACCTGTATAATTTACAAAAAAGTTAAGATGACCTAAGTAAACATTTGGTCCTTTAATTGACTCTTGCCATTTTTTAGCAATTTGTAGAAAAGATTTCTCAAGTTCCTTATCAATGGGGTTAGGGATATATTCATGAATAGTCAGACCATGCTTTGTAGCAGTGTTTATCTTTCGTCTTACTCTGCTGTTAACTTTGCAAATATCTATTTCCGGATCAAAAATAAACTCTTCACAAACTTCCATCGAAATTTTGCAATAATTCTTGGCCCATTTTGCAAAATTTTCCGAGACAGTGATGTATATTATGTTTAGGCCAGATTTCAGGCAATAACTATGAAAGGCCTCTGAGAGTTTTGAAATTTCATCCTTCGGACATAGAGGATCACCAATAACAACAGCACACTTAGATTCAGTTCGATAAGCTATTGCCCCAATGCAACCTGGTGTTTGAAAGATATTGCAAGGAAAGTCGAGCATGGCCTCAGAAGCTGATGAACCATAACGAATAATTAACTTCTTTAAGTTTTCTCTTTCATTTCCTTTTTCTTTTTCTTTTTCTTTTTCTTTTGCTTTTGTTTTTTCTTCTTCTGCTACTTCTGCTACTTCTGCTACTTCTGCTACTTCTGCTACTTCTGCTACTTCTGCTTTTTCTCTCTTTCTTAAGTATAATGTCTCTTCATTTTTTATTACGTTTATATTTTTATTTAGTTTTTCATTTGCTTCAATCATTCTATTCATCCATTCACCTCTAGATCAAATCGGATCATTATAACAAAATAGCAATATAATTTAAGATAACAAAACAATAAGATAATTAAGATAATAAGAGTTATTGCAGATCATATAGCCGTTTCAAAACACTCACGAAATTTTTCTCTATAAAGGGGGCCGCAATACGTGGAAGAAAGTTAAAGGAGGGAGTAATGCGAGAAATAGCGATTAACCGGTAGATGTGTTTTTGAGTTACAGGGTTTATATCCTTTCGTACATATAAATTTCCAGCATTATACTTAAGACCAATCATTTTATAGCTAGGATCAATCTTTTTTACCTTCTCAACAATTGCATTTGGAAGTTCCTTCATATCATATGATAAAAATTTCATTCCTTTGTCGGCCCAAGGAACATCTATCTTTTGATAGTGCATTACCCCTTTTGATTGCATAGTATAAATTGGGAAGGGAGCATCCGAAATTAAAATAATGCCAAATTTCAGCTATCTCATGAGAGCTAGGGTTGATATTAACATCGATAATTTTACTATTAGTAAATCGTAGAGGGTCTGTGCTAGTCAGATATGTTTGCCATTTTTCAAATTCAAGATAGCGATGAATAACTTCCCATGATGAAGGGAAATTAGAGGCGTCGATAGTCGCCCAGAACATAACTTCCGTATAACGTTTATCTCCATCTTGCTTAATGGTGGTTGTGTGACAGTAAGTTTTATTATTATCAAAACAATTTCTTGGTGTTGTTTTAGCAAACAGGTCAATGTTATTTTCGCTGGCGCTTACTGCAGATATAATTGGCATCGCCAGAAATAGGATAATTAAGACAGTATTTAGTATAAATCTTCTTTTCATATATAAAACCCCTTTTGTTATTTGTTACTTACTTTAGTTAGTCGCTGGCGCGAAAGCGCCAGCGATTAGTTAGTTTGAAGATAGGAATACGACTTCTATTACTTGTTACTGTTGAAGGGCAGTAAACAATTCTTCTGTAGTTTTATTAAGCTCTTTATTGATTCTAGCAGCAAATATAATTGCAAAAGCAGAATCATAAGTAAAATTTCCTTCATAACTAGTTGTTGTAGCTAAAAAATTTCTATTCTCAGTATATTTTTCCTTAAGAGTCCAAATACCAGTGTATGCATTAAAAAATGGATTATGTTTTAGTTCATATTTGGTTCGTAAACGAGTAACCTCGCTGTTTGATGGATAACTTTCTTTCATTGTTATTTTTCCATCTACAGCTTCAGTTATTTCAACATAAGTAAAGTAACCAAATTCTTTTTCCCCACCTACATGTGTCCAAACATACATATGTTTTTTATCGCTTTCAAGAATCTTTGATTCTATGACATCTGAAAGTTTATACTTGCATCCATGTTCACAAAAATTTTCGTAATCCAAAATAATTTTTTTTAAACTTTCCTTAGAAAGTAGTAAATCTTTGGACTTTTTTGTAGTGAAAACTTTGGCGTCTACATTAGAAACATAAAACGAGTTCATAAAAAAAATTGATAAAGCAATGGACGCAACCAAATAAAATTTTCTTTTCATAAATATCTCCTTAATTGTAAGCTAAGTTTTAAAACTAATGTTAAAAAATAATGTTAAAAAAAAATGAGTATAGTTTTGGATGAAAAAAATCGTCAAGCTTACATTTTATATGATTAGCTTTATCCTATCTTTACAAGCATTTTTGCAACTACCTTTAAGCGCGGCCCACTTTAAGTTCGCTAGGACTGGTTCTAAAATTTCAGTTAGGCAAACCCGAAATATAAAAAGAAATGAGTTTATTTTTCGAACGTTAAACATTAAATAAATACCGATCATGTTTACCTCTGACGGGCCTAAGAGAGTTTAAAAAATGAATTTTTCAAAAAAACTGCCGATCTTCTTTCTACTCTTTTTACTCTTTTTTTATATGACCTATATGACTGGTTGTGGACGTCGATCTTCATCATCACTTCCTCCGCTTATTAATGACGTACAAAAAAGTGAGCAAGCAAAAATTGCTTGTAATAAAATTCATCTCCCAAGAGATCTTAACTTTAATGGCAAATTTACCCGTGACTTTCTTCAATGTGCAAGCAACCTTGATCAACAAGGGAAAGAGACGCTTGAGAGTTCCATTAACTTTGTTAACCACCTTGGAGCAGAGGGGCTTGATCAAATATATGATCTGCTTCTGTTGGATCCGCAACGTGTGCTAATTAGTAATAATAGTAATAATAGTAATAATAGTAATAATAAGAGATATCCTTATTTCCTTGCAAGCATGGCCTTATTGGAAAGAAAAACTGAGAACATTAAGAACAAAAATGGCAATTTTACAAATGGTTCCGAAGATTTTGCTCGTTTTCTATTGGACTTTGATCCCTATTGGATCGTAAACCTTATTATGGAATCAGAAAAAAGAGATCAATTGTCTACTATCTTGAAAGAGGGGAAAGAATTCTTAAACAAGATTAATGAAGACCCTTTTATTGCCATTTTTCATCACTTACTGATAAATAAAGAACAACAACATCATATGACTAATTTTTTTTCACCCTTATTGCAACAACCAGTTCTCTATAACTCATTAAAGCAGATTTTTACTTTTGAAAAAACGCGAACTCTCTCTAGTTCACAGAGATTATTTCTTTTAGAAGATTGGCAAAACCCACGTATTTTTTCAGCGACATCAACATCGACATCGACATCGACACGGACACCGGATTCGATTTATTCAGAGACAAACTATTCCGATAAGGTTATACGGATTAACCCTACTGATGTAAATAATTCTCAAAGTGATTATAATGGATTTGAACGATACCAACAGCTAATTTCCAAACAATTAAATGATGTAGAAATTCTGGCCCTCAGTAATGTGCTGGCCAAACTCTCCATGAGTTTTTTAAATTTAAATGAAAGGTATAGACTTGATCTCTTTGATCGAATTTTGAAAGGAATTAATCTCGCAATTAAAGATCAAGCGCATCCGCTGCGAAAAGCGGTTGCCTTTTTATCTCTAATGACAAGCACACAGGCCAAAGATTTGGATAAACTTATTAAAGGAATTAATGATGTTCTTAACCCGGAATCTGACTCAGCTGACGAGAATGATTTTGTACAACCTGGCCAGTTGACAATAGAAGGGCCAATCAATGTAAAGATCGGATCGGCAAAGATTCATCAACTACTTGAAAATATCCTTCTTCAAGGCGTAGGAATTAATGGTGTTCGGCCACCAGCATTTTGTCCAGAATTAGAGCTTCCTTCTCTTCGTGATAAGACCAAGGAAAGTTTGAGCAACCAACAGTTTGCTCTTTGGAGAGACAATTTTAATCTCTATTTTAGGCCACATCTGAAATGCCAGGTTTCCATTATCGATACTAATGGGGTACAACAAGTGGCCCATCTTTCACCAATTGCTGCAATAGTTTTTGATCACACCATTAAAGAACTTCAATGTCCATCCCCTAGTGAGGTTCGCCAAAATGCGACCACCATGCTTGATCCTGCTCGATATTGCCCCTCAGATCTTGAACTTTACCATCTGGCCAAAAAGGTATCTTCTGAATTCTATTCTTTGCAGTCTTACACAAGTACGAATAGTGAAAGCATTAGCGGGAATGTAATCTTTGATTTATGGAAGGTCATCTACTCTGAGACACTAGAGCATCTAAAAATTGATCCCTACTATCTTCATTGGAAACATAATTCAATTGGTGCTATAGAATTACATCACTTTGAAATGATCGATTCGCTCATTCAAAGGTATATGTCCTCTAAGAATCTGAGTGCCCGTGATCTTGCGGCCATTGATTTAGAAATTCAAGAAGACAATGTACTAAAAAGACTTTTCCTTCCCAATTTAATTGAAAATCTAATTAACGATAAGATCAAAGAATTGTCGAGTATCTCAGAACAATTTGATGGCCTTTTCGAATTAAATAGCGATCAAAAACTATTGCAGCTTTTTTCTGGAACATATGCATATGGTCCTTATAGTGCCTTTATCCAACAAATTTTACAAAGAGAGCTCTTTGAAAAAAAAGATACCTTTAAAGATGTGGATACCTTTCGTTTATCAGAAATTTTCTTTCAATTAAGTAGGCCTGGCGTATTTTTTAAAAACTATCGTCTCAATAAACAGCCGTTTGAGAGAGTGGCAGACAGCTCTAAATTTTTTGGAGATAGGAATACAAACTACCTAGCGCTTTGCCTACATGGATGTTCCACTCCCACTTCGGTATCTATAGACATTGGAAATTATGATAAGATATTTGGCCCCTCCGACCTTTTTTATGAGGATGCCTTTTTTCGCTTTGAAGAGCTTCTGCTCTTTGGAAGAGATCTATCAGGTGATTTTCTTGGTAGAGATGTCTATTCGAATTCTTTAATCGTTGGTGACAACAATAATAAGAGTGAACGGTTTATTTCGTGGGTGAAAGAAAATATTTTCAAAAAATATCATGGTGTTGGTTCTCCAACTATGGATATCAGCGACAACGGCAGCGATAGCACCGTCAACTCCGATTCAAATCTTAACAGTAGGTGGTTTGATCTTCTTCTGCAATCGGAAAGTGATCAAGCTCTTCAAAAACAGATCTTTCTAAATCAACAAAAATTATATCAAAATACTCTACCGTTTTTAAAAAACGGCCGCTATTCACAAGTAGAGCTACAAAAATTAGCATTATTTCATTCCATGAACTACCTGTTTGTTCCCAATATTTTACCTAATTCCTCTGACTATCAATTAAAAACAGACAAAAAAACGCCTTTTTTGAGTGTGCCTTCCTTGACCATTTTTAAAACCAGTAATAGGTGGTCAACTTTTTCTACTTACTTTCCAACTAACTTTAAAATTCCTGAAATCAGTGAGTATCGAGGTGGCGCAAGTAATGCCCTTGGTGGTGGTATCGAAAATTGTAGCTTTAAAAATAACAGCATCTCCATTGAAAAACAGTCATTAGTGGGAATCTATTCTCC
The DNA here is from genome assembly GCA_015232015.1 of Oligoflexia bacterium. Lineage (GTDB taxonomy): Bacteria > Bdellovibrionota > Bacteriovoracia > Bacteriovoracales > Bacteriovoracaceae > JADFZW01. The sequence goes on from JADGAM010000032.1 coordinate 13,266, forward strand.
GGAAAAATGGAAATGCACTTTAAGTGATGATGCCAGTATTTATGAAATAAGTGGAATCCAAGGAGAAGAAGTAGAAAGTGAAAGTGAAAGTGAAATTGAAAGGGAAAATGAAAATGAAAGTGAAGCTAGAAGAGAAAATCCAAAAATTTCAAATTACATGAAACTTTTATCCACGCTCAACTTACTCACATCTTGTGCAAATTCTCCTACTATCGATTCAAACAATTTAATGCCAATTATTGGAATTGATCAAAATAGCTGTTGGGATAAAGATGGCGTGCGAGTCTATTGTCCTTTAACTTTTTCTGGCGCAAATAATGACGATAAAATACAAAAATATTTGAACACTTTAACTCTATCTTATTATTGTCCTTTTGTACTTAACGAACAATCCCAACCAGCAAACTTTTTCCTTTCACCTTCCTCCTCTTTATCTCTAGCATCGATGCTAGGTATTCAAGTAAGTGCCACTCTACTTAACTTTTGTCGAGATGCCTCTGCTAAAAACTTTTTGCTTTTTAAAAATAAAGCGGAATCTGAACAAAAAATGTATAGATTTCCACAGTGGCCAATGCGATTTATATGGCGTGATATCTTGGCCTTTGGTGCTCGTCCCTCTCTACATAATGATATTTTGGAGCTGGGACAACAAATTGGTTTCTATAAGACTCTTCTTAAAAGTCAAAGACAGATGACTGCAACCACAGCAAATCTCTCGAAAGATGACCTGAATACACTTGCTCTTTCTCTTATGAATTCTGCTGGTGCTATTGCCCCTACAAAATCTTGGGCCTATGTCCATAGACAGTTATCTGATACCAAAGGAATCTATAGCTATCTTCCGGGAGCACTTTCTGCCTATCTTAATTTTTTAAAAGAGGAATTCGTTGAAAGTAATCCAAGGGACGATACAACACAAAGTATTCTCTATAATTCACTCAATAAAATTGGAGCAAAACCGAAGGGAATCATTAAAGATTTAGTAAAAAATTTTCTTCTCCCCTTAGAACGACAGGGTGGAAATATCGTTGATTTTCTAATTTCACTTGTTGATGCACTTGCAATCCCTGACAACTCCAAATATCTTTTGGCCATAGGATATCTGTTTGCTTATCCTCAAGATTTGGAAACAATCCCGATATATGCTCTAGTACTTCCTCAAATGATTGATCTCATTCGTGACCAGAATGAAAATAAATTTAATTGGGATGAAAAAGGGATGTACTTTATTAAACAGATTTTACGACAAGAGAGTATTCGCACGATAATGGATCTTACCCGCTATCTAACTCCACAAGAGATTAATGATGGACTTGTGTCTATGGCAACTGCCATTCGTAATGAAAATCGGATGAAGAATCTAATTAGTAGTTCACTAAATAAAATAATAACCTGGATTGAAGAGAGCTTCCTCAGCTTTAATTCCAACTCCACTCCTTCATTTGATCCTTCATTTGATCCTTCATTTGATCCTACTTCTTTTAATCCTTCTTTTGTTCCTTCTATAAGCAAGCAAAATATAATGTCGTTAGAAAAGATAGAATCCAGCTTCTTAAATCTATTCTATGTTCCTCTTGACTATAGCATTTTGAATAATTTAAATACACTTCTTTCTCTTACAAGCAATCAACAGCTAATGACCTTTGGACAAATAAAAGCACCAGCACTTTTAGAGGAGTGGCCAAAACTCTGTGAACATCTCGTTTATAAATTTCCAAACTGGCTCTCTCTTTACCAAAATACTATTCAAAATGAAGAATCTAATTATACAAAAGAGATTATAAATTCAATTATAACTCCACTACGATTGAATGAGCACAATTTCGGTACAGATTTTCTGGCACAACTCTTAGAATCGAAAGAGTTAGGTATGTGGAAGCAGGACTACGCTCCTCTGCTAACCGATGAAAAAAATCATTCTCTTATAACAAACAGTATTCATTATTTAGGTATTCCATCACTAGAGGATTATAATCACCTTCTTGATGATCTTGATAAGATTATCCCTAACACTTTTAATTACATTAACTACTTAACTACACATGCAAAGTGGCGAGAGGGAGCTTCTACTGATCTCATTGATGGACTAAATGCTTTAACTCGCGTTTGCTCTAATAAAGAGAATCAGTGGAAACTTCAATATACGTTACTAAAAAAATGGACTTCATCTCACCATTATTCTATGGATATGAGTAATTAACAGTATCTATAAAAAACTATGCTCTTCTCACTAGACCTGGAATAATTTTTGGAAATCTGCTGGCCACTCTTGCTGGTTACTTCTTAGGGGCCAAAGGAAAAATTGAATTAACCGCCCTCTTAGGAAGTGTTTTTGGTCTTTCTTTGATCATTGCTTGCGCTACAGTTTTCAACAATATTTTTGATAGAGATATTGATTGTATTATGAAACGAACAAAAAATCGTTCAATCCCCAAAGGCCTGATTGCTATCAGAGCAGCTTTTATTTTTGCATCTATTCTAGGTACTATTGGTCTTATTGTACTTTATTTTAGCACTAATCTTTTAACTCTTGGCCTTTCCTGTGTTGGCCTTTTTATTTATTTGTTAGTCTATACTTTTTGGCTAAAACGAAACTCCATTCACGCAACATTTATTGGTGGATTTTCAGGTGCCATTCCTCCGCTAGTAGGTTACGCTGCCGCCACCAACTCCCTTGACCTGAAGGCCTTACTGCTGTTTTTATCACTCTGTTTTTGGCAGATGCCTCATGCATTTGCTATAGCGATTTTTCATGAGAAAGATTTTCAAAAAACCAAACTTCCTCTGTTACCACTTTTAAAAAGTCCTATAAAAACTAAAATGACCATGCTCATTTATTCTATCTTATTTTTAGCTGTGGTCATGCTTTTTCCACTATTAAACTTTAAGGACACTAATTATTCCTTTGTTGCCGGTATTGCCGCTTCTCTTTGGGTATTAATAAATCTCCTAGGTCTTTGCTTTAAAGATTATCTACGTTGGGCCAAATATGTTTTTGTTTCTTCGATCGTAGTGATTATAGTTTTTAATTTTGCAATTATTATGCTCTAATGGGCCGTTTTAAATAAATGTTATATTATTATTATTATAATTATTGCAAAATTTTATGCAAGTGAAAGGATTTACCCCGATTAGATTGAAAACCATCTACAACATACTCTTTCATAGGAGTTAGCAATTTTTGTATAAAAACTTCTTGAACTGGAGTAATAACTTCTTTTTTTTGTGTTTCATCTTTCTTTGAATCTTCTGCATCTGCGTGATCGCGACTTCCTGTCGAGCGCGCTGGCATCGCGGTCATCCCACTGACAGCGCTTTGAGCAAAGGAGTGAGGGTCTTTGTACTCTACCGCCACAATCTGAGGTTTATAGCGAGCAATCATAGTTGATTCTGGATGATATATAAAATCTTCCATTTTTATCCTACTTTGTTTTCGTTTTCCAAGCATTTTTGGAGTATGAAAAGTTACATCTTTATCAACTGTAATTTGATGATTAAATTTCTCTCCTTTTTCATTAATTTCATCGTATTGATATGAAAATCTTTGATACGAAATAGCTTTATGAGGAACTAAAAAGGCAGCATCCTCTAGAGCAATTTTTTTAACTGTATCAAACATACTAGTAACTAAGGTTGAATCATTTTGAGAAAATTTAGTTGCATGTTCTCTAATCTCATCTAGTTCTTTAGCAAAGTTTTCATTTTTCGAATCAAGATTAAATAATTTTATAATATCTTTATCTGAAAGCATAATTCGATATTTATTAACTGCTAGAAGTGCTTTTTCTGAAGGATTTTGAATTTTAATTTCTAACCACCCTGTATTGGCGGTTGTTTTGCTCCTTTCAACCGCTTTCAACTGTTTTCCTGTTCTTAATAATGCTCTATCTGTTTCTTCTAAATAGAATCTGGCCCTTAATTTTATTTTAGATTGAACAGACCCATTCTGAAAACTGGCATTTTTCCCATAAAATGTGAAAGTATAATTTTTAGAGTGTAGCGCAGGTACGTCTCTCAAAGTTAATTTGATCAAAGGAGAAGCACCTTTTTCATCTCCGCTCTGTAAAATTTCAAAGATCTTTTCCCAATCGGTAACTTTTAAAGTTGATTTATATTCCTTACGTAAAGATGTTGTACTAATACTTTTTTGAGATGAAAATAAATCTGCTACGATTGCTTTTCCGGTAGTAGTTGATAAGTTAACACTATCAAAACAACCATCATCTCCTGGTCTTTGTTCCTGTTCCCTTGAAAAGTTTGTGGATGCGTATAACTTAGATAATGAAGTGTCGGTCAATTGAACTGAATCAAGTATTAATTTACTACGTTTACTTTTTTCAGTTTTACTTTCATCTAATTCTACACTAGATACTTTTTCTTGTGTGGCAAATACATTAACAGATATTAATAAAATTATTGTAAACAAAATTATAATCTTTACTCTAATTTTTATAATGTTCATAATGCTCCTAATGTTTATAATGGAATATATAGATCAGATTGGCCAAGCAATATTCTTTCTCTACATGTTTGTATTAGTTAGTCGCCGGCGCGAAAACGCCAGCGACTAATTAACTGATCACTTTTACCTTATTAATATTGTAATAAGATCGGATTTAGTGGCCTATAAATTTTTGAATTATTCTTATAAAGCTTTTGGTATTAATTATTTAACTTCTACAAAATAAAATAAATCTAGGATGCCTAATGATGATTTTTTGTGGCACCCTAAAAACGCCTAAAAACGCCAATCAACAAGAAATATTGTCCTAACTATAGGATTACAGTGCATTTTTACAAAAATCTAAGAAAATAATTTATACGAACAGTATCTACACATTAATATTTTATTTTATAAAAAAACCAAAACAAAAAACAAATAGAACAATCTATTTTTTATTTATCAAAAGGATTAAACAATGGATTTATTATTCACATTAAACAAATTATTTCTAAAAATTTTAGTAGGTCTAAGAAGGCCACTAAGAAGGCCAAGAAGTCCATTTTTGGTCTTTGCTTGCCTTCTGTTTGCCTACTCACACGTTTATGGCATTGGGGAGGAAGATAAGAGTCCTGTTAAGAATAAGAAGAATAAACCCATTTCAAATTTATTTAAATCAGAAGATGTTTTAAATTTCAAATTAATTGCACCATTTAAAACTATAAGTGATGAACGATCTATGGGAAAACCTCCCGCTGATTTTGATCTTCCAATACTTCCAATGTTAGATGAGAAGGGTGATAAAGATAAAAATAAAGAAAAAGAATATAAGGGCATTATCCAGTTACCGAATGGAGTAAAGATACCAGTTATGATTACTACCAGGGGTAGCACGTCTTTAGGTCAATGTAAATTTCCTAAATTATCGATAAAAATTATCGATAAATCTCTTGCGAAAGGCACTCCTTTCGAAAAGGCAAAGAAATTTAAGTTAGGAACTCATTGTGAACCTCAAGTGGGATTTAAAGATGATATCTCAAAATTCCAAAGATTAGGGACCAAGGATGCTGTTTATCGAGAGCGATTTGCCTACAAAATATTTGATACAGTTTCACCTGTGGCCTTTAAAACAAGAAAAAGTATGGTTACCTATCAAGATGCGGATGCAAAAGAGGGAGAAAAACAGGCAGAGACCTATCCAGCTTTTATTTTAGAGAGCGCAGGTGAGCTTCAATCACGAATTTCAAAAGAACTCAATGACGAAGTTCCCGTTACTGATAAATCAATGAGTCGCCCGAGTGAATTTGATGAAACTCAGGAAGAGATAGATGTTTTATTTAAAAAATTGATAGGAAATGGCGACTGGAGTTTTGGTAGCAGATCTGGTTCGGGAGTTTCAAGCTATGGACCGGCCTGGAACCAAAAAATATACTCTTTGAGTAATGGCACATGCTTACCCGTTCCATACGATTTTGATGTATGTGGAACTGTATGTGCTGAACTATATAGCGATGATTTTAAGAAAGCTATGTCTAAACTTTTTCAAATGAAAGATCTAACACCTAAAATTTTTCAAGAGGAGTTTAACAAAATAAGGCAAAAATATCCGGATGATGTTAAAGGAAGAAAAGTTGAAGCATACATAAAAAATGCTAGAAATACCCGCACGGCCGTTGATTCACAGTTAGAGCACATTGTTTTAGATTTTCTTCTAATAGATAATGCTCGCTTTGCCGAGACCATTAACAAACACTTCATAGATGCCAGCGAAAATCCGGCATTAATAGAGACCATTAAGCGTTTCCAAGATCGGAAATCGCAAATATATAAAGAATTGGAAAATAGTGATCTTGATAAACAGGGGCAGAAGGTTTTCAAGGAGAGGCTGGATACATTTTACAAGCAACTTGATACCGTAAAATTAAAATAATTACTCACCTTTCGTCTATGAAAAAGAAGTAGAGTAGATCCTAATTCTTAATCATTGCTCCTGTTTGTAACTTATTTTTATATCTGTACTCTAAAATTGCTTTTAAATTTTTCATCTCTGCCAAATGCCCAGCATAGAACCACTCCCAAAGATCACCTATCCATAAACGATTAGCTGGTGCTTTTTCGGGATAAGGATTTTTTTGGTAATAGGGATGACGACAATTTGTCCATAACACGACTGATCCTGGTTTTTTTAAAACTAATTCTGCTGAAATAATTCTATTTAAATAAATCATCCATAAGTCTTCTCCTTGATCCCAAGCACAGTGGTAATCAACAGTCATAGATTTTCTACTGCTAATAGTTTTACAAAATATTTTAGTTTGTTCACCAGCAATTTTATCAACTCCTTGATAGACACCTTTAATAAGTGTAGGTTTAAAATCACGAACACTATATGTCCATTCTTCGAGAGAAAATGTCTGTTTCATATACTCAAAAACCATTTCAGTTGGGCAATCAATATATTCTTCTATAGTAATATATTGCCCATAAACTTCGTTATGAGGATAAACAGAATGAGTCATATCCTTCATATCTGCATGAAAATTATCTAGAGAGTAACTTTCAAATCTTCGTACCCCAGGAATGGAGGCCAAAAAGTGATTATTAACTCTACTTTCCTTCTCCTTATCTTCCAATTGCTTTTTTTGTTGTATTGTTTGAAACATATTGGATAACTCCTTTTTTAAAGTTGTTTTCTATATGATCTTTGTCTGAAAGTTTCATCTTGTTCGCTCCTTGGATTGAATGTTATATGTTATTCATTGTCTATAATATATAATATGCCTATCAATATATATCATTACTTATTGAAACTTATCTTATCTTCAATATCCATAATCTGATAGTGTTTAGTTACCTTAACTCCCCCACACATCCCCCAAGATAGATAAAACCAAAGCACTAACAAAATTAATATTTTAATTTTAAAAAATGTTTGAGAATGTATCGGTCGCTGGAATAACACTTTGATGTCTCAGCTTTTCCCGACCCACCTCGATACAACGCTCGAAGATAGCTCTTGCACTCCGGCCACATCGTCCGCTTGACTAAGATAAATTTTTATAGTCTAGTGGTCGTGACCAAAATTATGATCTTTTTAAAAGGAGTTAATATGGATAAAACAAATAAAGTTATGTTGTTAATTATGATTTTAATTAACAGCGAGGTGGCCTTTGCGGCCGCCAATACCGTTGTAAAATTTCCCGCCCGACTGATTTGTAATGCCACCGAAAGAGCAATTGCGGGGTCCGATGGTTTTAGTGATCCCACAAAATATTTTCCACAAGAAATTAACAATCCCCAAAAATACTCCAGAACCGCATATGACCCTGGCCTTCGATGGGATAGAAACACTCTGGCACAAAAAGTGATGCTGGATTTTTCTGATGGTGGTGATCAATATGAATACTATTTCTTTAACTCAGAGGAGATGACCGCGCTGGCCGAAGGAAAGATAGAAACCATTCAGGGAATTTTTGAAGATGGGTTTGTCTGGATCAGGGGATATAACACTCGTGCCAGATTCGTTGTTAAGTGTACTAAGTAATTAAAGTATTTTAGAAATTATTTACGAGAATGTTTTTAATTCCAATATCTATTCCTAAAAATTTATTAGTTTCAATAAATAGAGTGTTAATTATTTTATCTTGTTCAGTATATAGTGCCCACTGATGACCATCTCTTCTTAATTGCATTTTAAATTTGTCGTATGTTCTTAAAATACCATTCATTAAATATTTTAACTCCATACTACCTCCGCTTTCAGCACTCATATCATGACTTGATAACACCATTACATCTATCCCTTCACTTTTTTGAAGTACTATCCCCCTCTTTAATTTATTAATCAATTGTTCTATTGTATAAATTTCATCTTCAAACTGACCTCTTATAATGTTACTATCATTATCTATTTCTAAATTTATATTATATAATTTATTGTTATCTTCATCAGTCTTTATAGTGAGCAGTTGATAGCTATTGCCAGGATCAAGCGGTACACTATATGAATTCTTCGCTAATGTTAGAAAAAATGTTGAAATTAAAGCGACATAAGTTAGTGAGGAAATAATTTTACTATTCATGATAAATTGTCCCTTATTTGAAGATTAAGTATCTTCCGTTATAAAAGTAAATTAATGACCAAAATAAAAACTAATTTTACTGCAAATCTCACTACCAAAAATTTTTAGTATTTTAAAATTTTTTGTGTTTTTTAATTTTTTAATTTTTAAATTTTGAAAATCGAAATTCAAAAAATGATAAATAACATTTTTCTCCTGAATAAATACTAAAAATTAAATGAAATTTTGCTCATCTTTCAGGATAAAAAACAATTAAACTTTATTATATTATACTAATTATAAAACACTAACTTCACTTCACTTCACTTCACTTCACTTCACTTCACTTATGCATAATCATCTATGAAATATTTAGGTTTATGCTAACTATAACGTAATAATATTTTTCAAATCTAAATTAATTCATTACCTTTAAAAGGCCTAAGGGCCCGTCAAAAAATAACTGCTCTTTTTTTGCGCCAAGATTTAGGTCAGGTTAAGTTTCGACGACTGAACAAAATCCTCGATGTAGTATAACTACATCGAGGATTTTGTGAATGAGGAGAAGCTTAAGATGGCCTAAAGATTGGATGCAAAAATGAGCAATTATTTTTTGACGGGCCCTAAGCATGTCAGCATTAGCATTTTGAGAATATTATTTATTTATTACTAAGTATTTATTATTAAACTATTTATTATTAGACGGAAAATATTTGTATAAAACATAACGGCAAACATCTGATATTTTTTAGATAATTTTTAAAAAAAGGAGAAGTTATGAATGTTAAGGAAGCATTAAAAATTTTGGAATCAGCGGCCGCCGATGGTAACGATGATATTAAAAATATTTTTTCGTCAGATTATCAAAATTTGAGAAAGGCCATAATGACTAGTATACCTTACCTTGCCTGGGAAAAAGTAAAACATGCAAAAGATGCATCAGTTTATTTCACTGTTGATAAAGCAAAGATGCTTGATAAATCAGTTCACAAACATATTTGGTGCTATATTGGAGGAGCTTCTCTTATTGCTGTAAGTGTGGGGTTTTTACTTGGCAGGGGAATGAAATGATATATTTACTTAAAAAATAATTAAAATAAAACTAAATCAAATTTCAAAAAAGAGGTGCCATGATGAAAAGTAAAAAGATGTTATTTATAAAATTTATGTTTTGTTTATCTTTTTTATTTATTACTTCCACTTTATACGCTGAATATCCTATGGGGGCATTCAATCTTTCTCCTTTCTTTGGAGGATATAAATTTGATGGTGCCCAAAATTATCGTACAAGACCAATTTATGGTCTTCGTCTTGGTAAAGACATTACTGAAAATTCAACTCTAGAACTTGTAGGCGGTTATATTCGTACTAGAGCAGAAGAAGGTGATAATGTTGAAGAACATAAAAACATTTTTCGCTATAGTTTAGATGGTCTTTATAAAATGGGAGTTAAAAACTCAGTCGTTCCATACTTAGCACTGGGGATCGGCGGTATGACTTTCAAAAACCCATCATTTATTCCAGATCGTTCTGTCTGGCAAGCAAACTATGGATTAGGACTTATGGCCTTTGTAGCAGACAGAGTAGCACTAAGAGGAGACATTAGGCATTTAGTACTATTAAATACTGATCACTATAGTAACTTCGAAGGATCTATTGGACTTACATTTTTATTTGGTGGTAATTCGCAAGCAACAGAGACACCAAAAGAGGCAAAAGAAGAAGCTCCTCCAACTCCTACCGCTCCTCCAGTAAAACAACCATCACAAGACAAGAATATGGAGGCCGCAAATATAGTACTTAAAGATGTATATTTTGAATTTGATTCTGCAGAATTAACAAAGGAAGGAACAGATATGTTGGATAAGAACATTCAAATTATAAAAGAAAACCCTGATATTAAAGTACGAATTGAAGGACATTCCTCAGCAAGCGGCTCTATCGAACATAATCAAGAACTCAGTGAGCGAAGGGCAGAGAACGTAAAAAATTATATGGTTAATACAGGAAATATAGATTCAGAAAGGTTAACTACAATTGGCTTTGGAAAAACTAAACCAGTAGTAATAGAACCATACCCTGAAGATATTCTATCGAATGAGGCAAGGGCCAATATGTGCACTCGTTTCATGATTTTACAATAAAAATATGAAAATAAAGCTACGAGAATAAGTTCTGACCAACGGCCAGGCCAGGAATGGGAACTTAATAACTAAAAAGATAATTTACGCTCAAAGTGACAAGTATAACCCTCTGGATGCTTTTGTAAATATTTCTGGTGATATTCTTCTGCAGGATAAAAATTTTTTAATTTTTCCACTGTTGTCACTACCTCTCTCTTCCATGCATGAGACTCATTAATCTTTTTAATTATTTTGTTGGCAACATTAAAAAGCTCTTCATCTTGATAAAAAATAGAAGATCGATATTGCCTTCCAATATCATTTCCTTGGCGGTTTGCAGTTGTGGGATCATGAATTTTAAAAAACAACATTAATATTTCTTCATAGGAAGTTTTGTTTGAATCAAAGACAATTTTAACCGCCTCTGCATAACCGCTTTGACCTTTTTTAACTATTTCGTATGTGGGGTTTTCAATATCTCCGCCTGTGTACCCCACTTCAGTAGAAATCACACCTGGTAATTTTTTGATTAAATCTTCCAAACCCCAAAAACAACCTCCTGCTAAAATAATTTCCTTGTGTTTTTGAGCAACCATTTTCTCTGCCTTTATTGCTTTTTTCTGCTCATGCTCTTTATTTGTATCTTTATCTTTATCTTTATCTTTGAAAATTTTTAAAAACTCTCCATATCCGTTGCTCTCCATTTCTTCTAAAGGAATAAATCGCATTGCCGCCGAATTTATACAATATCGCAAACCTCCTTTTTCGCTTGGTCCATCATTAAAGACATGCCCTAAATGAGAATCACTTGTTTTTGAAAGAACTTCTGTCCTTTCCATTGCTAAACCCAAAGATAAATCCTTCTTCTTAACGATAGCACTCGCATCTATCGGCATTGTGAAACTAGGCCATCCGGATCCTGAATCGAATTTATCCAAGGATGAAAATAAAGGTTTACCGCTAATAACATCCACATAGATTCCTTTTTTTTTATTATTCCAATATTCATTTTGAAAAGGAGGTTCTGTTCCACATTCGCGAGTTACATGATACTGCAGTGGTGTTAACTCCTTTTTAATATTTTTAATATTTTTAATATTTTTAACATTCTTGTCTTTTTCAGAGGCAACGGTCGCCTCATCTAATAATGTTTTATTATTGTCTTCAAATGTGGAAATTGGTTTTAATTTTTTCATATAGACCCCCATGGAAAAACATTGGTTAGAAGAAAAAAAGAACACAGTTAGCGCAAAAAAAAGCGACATCATAAGTGAATCTGCACGCCAACGCAATAGCGCTGACATTTACGATAAGATTAACTTTAATTATAAATGGCCCATTATTATGTGACCATGAAATAGGAAAGTAAAGATTTTTATGCAACCTTAGAGAGTTGTAAAATAGTTAAGATAGTAAGATAGCAAGATAGCAAGATAGCAAGAATGGATTATGGATTTTCCATATTTAATAATCCACGACTAATATCACGTCGATATTTTTATTCTCTTTTATTTTTATCCTATTATAACGATTATGCAGCATTTGATTTTTTGGAATTTTATTTGTTAATTTATTATATTTATCTCCTACTACCAATAATCTGTTAATCTGAGAAACTGCTGTTAAATAAAAGTGTTGAACAAAATTTCTACCCAGCTCAAACTTCAATGCCCAGTTAATAGTTTTTATAAGTGGATCAGCAGTTAGTGTACCAGAAGTGTTATATTCCATTAAAATAGAGCGAAATAATTCTTGGTTGGGTTTTTTTGCAGCAACATATTGTTTGTATAAATCTACTGAATCATTATAGCTGTCAACGGCCCCCCTAAAAACACTTTCAAGTTGAAAGATCCTGGATTTCTCTTGGATTTCTAGAGAGCGCAAGTTGGAAGTGCTTATTCGAATGTTGGCCACATTATCGAGACCAAAAGAAATACCAATAGTAGGAAGACCGTTATCATCTCGATCTCCTCCTCCTAAGAAGCTAAAAACCCTTGCCAATCTAGTATAATGGGCGGCCCTTTTCAAATATCTTATAGTCAATAGATCACTAGAATTAGCTTTTATTTGTGTTAAATCTTTGTCCGATACGGAATAGACAGGCACGTCACTGAGATCAGGTAGCTTTATCGCTTTTATTCCTAATTTTTCCATATGAGGATATGCCATCGCCTCTGCAATAGTATACTCATCAACTTCACGAATAATCGCATCTAAAGTTGTAGCATCGGCCTTTATTTCCGCCAAATAATTTTCTATCATTAAAATTTCTCTCTCGGATATCTTGCTGTTCATTTGATTATTTTGTTTAATTTCATTTAATAGTTTTTGTAAATTTTCGATATAATATTGATAAATAAGCAAATCAAAATTAATCCTGTGGAGATTATAATAAAGTATCTCAGTATTGCTAATTTGGTCTTGGAGAAGACCAAGATAACTACTTTTTTCTGCGGAATAGAAAAGCTTAGACTCTTTCCAAGTAAACCAATTACTCGGCAGCAAAAATCCCAGTAAATTACTAACAGTATTTAAAATATTATTAGGAAAAACTTGGTAACCGACTGCAAACTCAATTCTTGGCAAGAGGTTTCCTATACTGGATAGAATTTGTTGTCTCGCTCGGAAAATGCTCTCAAGTTTCTCTCTAGTAGGAAAACCATTTGCTACTGCAGTGTCGACTGCTTCATCAAGAGAAACACACTTGCTAGCATCGCAAGAAATATGACCCTGAAAAAGTGTGTTAGAAGGATCCCAATTTTTAGCAGATGATAGTGATGATGATGATGATAGTGATGATGATGAATTTAACTCAAAATCTTGAGGTGATAAGAAATGACTATTATCACTTTCAGCAAATGCATTTCCTTTGATTATTTGAAAAATTAGTAGAACTATAATTAAATTTACAATTGAAAAATAATGAATGTTAAATTTCGTACACATTTTTTTTAGCATTGTTTTATAAATTTTCTGGGTACCCATAGCATCTCCTTGAAAAAAATATAATAATATTTAAACTATCAAAAATTAAAAAAAAAAGAAATTCTAATATTTAATTAAAAAAATATAATATTAAGCTACAAAATAAATTGCAAAATAGCGATTTAAATTTTTATTAGAAAAATCATTTTTCGTTTTAGAGAGATTATTCGTTTTATTTCTCTTCCTCTCTAAAACGCTATTGTAGAAATTTTTTAATCGCACTTACACAGAAATATATAGCAGTAAAAGCTATTAACCTTTTGAAATACCTCTTGATAAAAACATTTCTTTTTGTTAAGTCTTCTACTCTATGAACATACAATAGATACTTCAAATATTAAGGATTTTAAATGATTCAAAAAAATCATTCGATCAATATTCATGAAGAGCGATTACAAAAAATTAGCAATTGTATTTCTGGACTGGGACTTGATTTCAGTGAAAATATACAGATGTTGACCTCACTATGTGGAGAACTGCTCAATGGAACTTGCGCTCTCTACAGTCGACTAAATCAAAAAATACTTTATTCTGTAGGACAGTGGAATACCTCTTGTGATTTTAATCCAATAGATAAGGCGGATGGACATATTTGCCATGATCTGATTAAAAACAATGAATCAAAAGTAACGGTGATGGAAAATCTTCAAGAAACTGCCTATGCCTATAGCGATCCAAATGTAAAAAAATATCAATTAAAAACTTATGTTGGCAAAGTTGTCCGTTATTGTTCTGGGCTTCCTATTGGTTCTTTATGTGTTGTTTTTAAAGAAGATTTTAAAGTAACTTGCGAGGAAAAGAATATTATAACTTTGATTGCCTCTTCTATCGGTAGAGAGGAAGATCGTCGGCAAGCAGAAGAAGCTCTTAAAAAGAGTGAGACCAATTTTAGAACACTGGTAGATAATAATACTGATGCTATCATGAGATTCGATCGAAATTTTCGTCACCTTTTTACAAGTCGATCAGTATCTCAATTTGTTACAATCCCACCAGAAGATTTTATCGGAAAAACCCATAAAGAGTTAGGTTTTCCCGAAGCTCTATACCACGAATGGGAGAAAAATTTACAGAAAGTTTTTGATAGTGGAGAACCATTTGAAACTGAGTTTGAATTGGATGGACCTAAGGGAAAAAGGATTGTCAATTGGCGACTGTTGCCAGAGAGAAGCGCAGAAAATAACAATAATAAAGTTGAAACAGTCATGAGTGTCGCTCGAGATGTTACTGATTTAAAAAATTCTATAAAAGAAAAGTTATTAATGCAGTCCCAACTGTTTCATGCATCTAAACTTGCTTCACTCGGAGAGCTAGCGGCCGGCGTGGCCCACGAGATTAATAACCCTCTTACAATCATTAGAGCACATGCTACAATCATAAGTGATCTTATTAAAGCAAAAATGCAACATATTGATTGTCACTGTGAAAATTGCAACTATTGCAGCAACTATGATAAAGAGTTAACCTTTTTGAAAGAGCAGTTCCAAGCAACAGAAAGGATAGAGTCAATTGTAAAAGGGTTACGAAAATACGCAAGAGAAGATACTAACCAACTAGAAAATATCGATGTTGAAGAGATCGTAGATGAAACAAAAAATTTAGTAGTTAACATCTTTTCTAAAGATAATATCTCGATAAAAATAGAGCCCGATTCTCCTAATAAAAGCAAACCCTATTTCGTCAAGGCCAATAGTGGAAAATTACAACAAGTAATTATTAACTTACTTACCAACGCTAAAGACGCCATTATTGAGGCCAACGGAAGCATGGGTGGGAATATTACTCTTAAAATAAATAGCGATAATTCAGAAAATATTATAGCTATCGCAATTTCTGATAACGGAATTGGTATGGATCCAATGCAAATAGAAAAAATATTTGTTCCATTTTATACCACTAAAGAAGTTGGCCAAGGAACTGGGCTTGGAATATCTATTTCTAATTCTATTATCACTTCTTTTGGCGGAAAAATCCTAGTAGAAAGCAAAAAGAATTTTGGGTCAACTTTTACTATCGTTTTACCAATCGAAGAGATATCAACAAAAAATCCCGAAAAGATTAATGAGGAAAAGCTTAATAATTTTTCGAAAACAAAGGGTAACATTCTGATAGTCGATGACGAAAAAATGATCCGAAATATCTTTAAAATTTATTTAAGACCACTCAATTTTCAAGTAGATGAAGCAGCAAATGGAGAAGAGGCACTGAAGATGATTGAACAAAAGAATTACACCTATGTAATTTCTGATCTTAAAATGCCTATTATGAATGGACATGTTTTTATTGAAAAAGCAAAAAAATTGGCCTGTACATCAAATACCAAATTTATAATTATCACTGGTCATCAGATTTCAGATTATCAGCACAAGTACAGTGATACCGTTAATAAACTAGTCGATGCTTATATTGAAAAACCATTTAGCAAAGAAACAGTTATAGAGACTTTAAATAAGCTTGGATTGCATTGATTGGCCGATTATATAGTCTTTTAATCACTAATCTCTTAATTAGAGAGAAATTTTTGTTGTATTTAGCATTAATTAGTATTACTCTATAGATGAGTTATTAAGTTTTAGTATTTTAATATTAAGTATTTATTGATCGGATATCCTGAGTTCTTTTGTTAACATGATAGATAGAGCTAAAAATCCTTCTTTATATCTTCTTAAATTAAGAAAAATTTTATCAATATTTAATAATACAATTTTTGTTACTCGAGACCTTTAGCAATAATGTTAGACCTCTTGGTAACGCCCAACCTTAGGAGGTTGTATGGGAAGCAAACTTTATGTAGGAAACTTATCGTTTTCTGTAAATGATGACACACTAATTACTCTTTTCTCTAAATTCGGAACCGTTGATTCCGCCAAAGTTATTATGGACAGAGATACAAATCGAAGCAAAGGTTTTGGTTTTATTGAAATGTCCTCTCCTGCTGAAGCACAAAAGGCAATTGAAAGTTTAAATGGCAACGAAGTTGAAGGTCGAGCAATTACAGTCAATGAGGCCAGACCTCAAGAAAACAGATCTAGTAATAGTAGATTCAGTAATGATAGAGGAAGAAATCGTTTCTAATCATTTAATCCAGTTTTGTTCAGAGTAAAAAATCAAAAACTTACTTCACATTCTCACCCTTAATCAAAGTTAAAAGCATTTTAAATTGTTGATGGGCATTTACTGCATGAGGGATATTAGCAGGCATAATTATTAACTCCCCGGCAGAGAGAATGTGCGTCTTGTTATCAATAATAATTTCAGCAACTCCCTCGATCACTTGAACAATGGCATTGTAGGGAGAGGTGTGCTCACTTAGACGTTGATTTTGATCAAAGGCAAATAGAGTTATCCCTCCAGCATTATTTTCCAAAATTTTTTTGGAAACAATAGAATCGCTAGAATAATCAACATGGTCCTGTAATCTTATCTTTTCAATATTCATAAAACTCCTTTTGTAAAAAGAAAATAATATTAATAACAAAATAAGAATATCACTATTTGAGGTAGAAGTAATTGATCTATATCAATAACATGACCATTGCCTTAAAGAGATATTGCCACCTTTTCTGAAGCGTCTTAGCATTATAGTTTATTAACTTAAAAATTATTATCAAAAAGACCAAGGATAACTATCTCTCATGCTAGTCATAATCATCTCCTTTTTAATTTTATAATAAAAAAATAACATTAGAATTACTAAAGATTTTCACATGAGAAATAAGCATTTTCTGGAAAATTAAAATATTGTTTTACGCCCGCAATTGGTTCACTTGCATTTCTTGCAACATCAGCAATTGCAATTAAGTATGCTGTTGTTGCCCCCAGTTTCAACGTCTGTTGCAGTTGTTTATAAAAGGAAATGTTCCTATGATCAAAAATAAACAAAGTAGAAATAACCAATGATATGATGAAGAACGTAATTGGATTGCTTTTTTGCCTTAAACTCACAAAGTATCGAGGATCGAAATTTTCTTTATATATAAGTCTTTATCTTTTGGAGATAATTCTATCATCTTTTGAAAAAAAATCTTTCCAGCTTTTTTCATTTCAAAAATAAATTGATTCTTATCCACGACAATTTTTTTATCACCTACCGATATTTCCAATCTGGCATTATTTATAACA
>JADGAM010000330.1 GCA_015232015.1 Oligoflexia bacterium
TGATGAAACATGCCTTAGTATTCTGCTATCTAGATCCGCTCTTCCATTGAATGGATCGATTAAAACTCCTTTGCCTTTATTAGTAATTGCCATTGCATTTATAGTAAGGTCTCTACTAGCAAGATCTTCTTCAATTGATACCGACATAGTTGATAAAGGATAAGTGGAATTTTCAAAAGTTATCTTGGAATTTACTAGAGATTTTCGATTTCTGGCTGCCAAAGCATAGGCCTCTTTGGTTTCTGGATGTAAAAACACTGGAAAATCTTTTCCTACCTCTTGATATCCTAACTCTTTCATCTCATGAGCACTACCACCTACTACTACATAATCTCGATCCACCGGAGTTTTTTCCATTAACATATCGCGGACTGCCCCTCCTACCAGATAAATCTCCATTTTTCGTCTTTCTTCCTTTTTAAAAAAATCTGGAACTTGATAAAAATCAAAAACAGCTGGCAACAAATGGCGATTATGGAAAGTCATCGATGCTCGATTGCATAATTTATTCACTCTAATAAGCTGCCGATAGTTTGCTTCTTGGATGTGCATAGGAATTTTTCTTAAACGCTGATCTTTTTTTCCAAACGGTACTTGAACTTTAGAATTAAACAAATAAGGCCATAGTGTTTTTGAACAACTATAGAAAAAAAATTTAAAAGCTTCCGGCCCACTTTCTTCTCTCTCTAGTTCTTTTTTCCACTCGGATATTTTTTCATTAATTTCTTCAAAAAAAGATTTGGCATTAGCTAAACGCAATCGGGAGCCAGCTCTGGATTTTCCTTTAGTTTTAAGATAGCTCAATTGTGACTTACCTTGCTTGGCCCGTACCATGTATTTTCTTATAACTCTATGTTTTATCATCTGGCCATGATCGAATGCTGCTAGTGCAGCCTTTCCTGCTTTTACCAGAAAGATTATGTAAGAAGGATATCTTTTAGGAATTCTTTTAATATAATTCGACAAGGCCTCTTCATTTCCTACTTCTGGAAATGTCAAAGGAAATTTAATTTCAAAAATATTTTGTGATGTTTGATCTTGATAAATAGATAATCCTCTAGAATGTAATTTAATCTGATAAGGAGGATTGATTCCTTTCTGGAGTAATACCAAAGTTAGTGATTCCAAAAGTCGAATCAAAGAGAGATAACTTAGAGGTATTATATCTTTCTTTCCTATATTCATAAATTGTTCTTCACTTTATGACAAATTTTATGACAAATTGATTACCCAATTCTATTTTATATCCTTTAATTATTTTTCTAATTATTTTTTATTTTTTAATTCTACGGGAAGTTCCTTTTGGAAACTATGTTTCTTGAGTAAATAATTCTAAACTTCAACTGTTGATTATTTTTTTCTCTGACCAATCTGAGAGAATGGCTGTAGCATTAATATTGGTGGAATCGAATACAAAGGATAAATCGAACACATTTATTGAAATCTTCAAAAATCATTGGAGTGAATTTAAGGCCGAGGATAGAGGTAAGGCATATGATACTGAATGGTATAATTCAATAGTGGAAAAGATGATAAACTGTGGGGATCCAACTCCTAAGACAAAAAAACTTATTGCGGACTTGTGGAAGGAATATGGGAAAAAAGGATTTGTCTTTAACATTGATAAAAAAGATGTTCCAAGGCGATCAGAAGAGTTGGCAAAATATTTATCAAAATATCTTTTTCGCCCGGCCATATCTGTAAAAAGGATTATTGAATATGATAAAGATAAAAAAAGAGTTATCTACGAATATGCCTGTCATGAAACTGGAAAAATAGAAAGAACCAATGTAAGCGTTTTTGAATTTATAGGTCGTATGGTTCAATAAATACTTCCAAAAGGGTTCCAAAAGGTCAGATATTTAGGATTACAGGCAACAGCTAGTTATAGAAAATCCAAAGAACAAATACATAGTGCTTTAAATAGCAAAATTGATTTAATCAAAGATAAAGATGGAAAAATTTTAGTAAGAAGGGCCGCACATCTTAGTTTTAGAGAAAAAATTTTGAAATCGAAATTATCGGATCTTTTTTTACTGCCTATATATTATAAAAGACGTAATACATCAACTGTTTCCCCGTCTCTAGGTGAGACTACGCAATCATTAGCACCTTCAACACGAACTTTAGCTTTGGCAAATTTTGCGCCCATAAGTACGGAAAACATTTTTTTACCTGCTTCAGTGGCCGGATTTAAAACCCAGTAAGTATTTTTTGCACAAGCAGGTATATCAGTTCGCAAATTACCATCCAAATAA
Source organism: Oligoflexia bacterium (assembly GCA_015232015.1). Classification (GTDB taxonomy): domain Bacteria; phylum Bdellovibrionota; class Bacteriovoracia; order Bacteriovoracales; family Bacteriovoracaceae; genus JADFZW01. Next base: position 2,259 of record JADGAM010000330.1, read on the forward strand.
AAAACAACCCACTCTTTGCTCAATACTCGCAATTCTTGAACTAGACCTTCTTGCCAACTCGCTTGAGCAATGCTGGTAAGTTGAAGTAATAGCATGATGACCAAACTAAACTTAAAAATAATTTTAAAACACATAAAAACCTCCAAAAATAAAAAAAATTAAAATATGTAACTTACATGGACTCGCAGAAATTGCAAGAAAAAAATCTTAATTTAATGACAAAATAAAAAATAATCGCTGCCATATATATGGCCTATTTTTATTAGGAATTCTATTTCCTTCATGGCCCTGATGGAATTCGCTCTCTTCCTCCTAATCAGCTCGTCGACATCAAAGTGTCTAGTTACATTCCAGGTTTTGAAAGAGACGATGTTATCTTTTTTGCCATCAAATTGAATTTTGCCCTCGCATTTATCTTGTTAGTCGTTTAAGTCATTTATATTTTAAATATCATCTATATAATTTATTTTAATTACAAGAATCATACAATCCAGACGAGGGCCTTTGCTATTTTTTGTAAATAATTAAAAATCTTATCAACATCAAAACTAAATGAGCCAGAAGGCCTCTTCGCAACAACTGGTTTACTTGCACATGTAGGACATGGACGGAATGTCTCAAGAAAATAGTCTCCATGTTTAGGATGCTCATTCACAAAATCAGCATTAGAAGGCGCAGGTTGTCTTCCTAGCTCTAAAAGTTTACTCATTAAAATTTGTTCTTCTCTAGTACTTGTAGATCCTATCTTATTTTCTAACTTTTTATTAAGATCAACACCTTTATCTTCACTTGCAAAAACATTCAAAGCAAATGTTAAAAAAACAGACGCAATAAAAAATGATTTAATAAAATTCATAAAAATCTCCTTGCTAAAAATGATTTTTGTTTAATTAACAAAAAATAATTAACAAAAAATCATTTAGTTTTTTTAATTAATAATTTATGATTCAGCAGCGTTGTTAAAAACACATCTCTTAGTGAATTTGTTCTTGTAATTTTATTATGCGACAAAAATGGTTTTTTATTAAAATAATTTTAGGATAGGTAAACCACTGGCTTTGCCAGTGTGACTACCTAAGGTTTGACCCTTGGATTTAATATGTTTGACGTTGAGTAAATTGTCGTAAGACACTCCCATTGAGCTTGGCGAGCTTCAACAGGAGTTTTATATGTCTTACGACAATTTAGTCATACCAGATGGGAACACATTTATCATGTAGTTTTTATACCTTATTGTAGGAAAAAAGTTCTTTATGGAAAAGTGAGAACTTTTTTGGGACCAAAAA
>JADGAM010000331.1 GCA_015232015.1 Oligoflexia bacterium
ATTATTAGATTTTTTACATATGGTCTTTCAGCAATTATTTTCTTACTTTTTTTAGAAAAAGATAACAAAAGATACATGGTTATTAAGAGAATAAAAAACAAAAATTGCCCTAATATTCGCAAGCATGTTTGTCTGGCATTATCTAATAAGATAAGATCAAGATATGATCTTTTTGTTATGATTTCACTGGAATAAAGTAACAAATAAATAATTAATAAAAAGATTAATAAATTTAAAATTAATAAATTTATAAAAATATTTTTATTTTTTGTTTGTTTATTTGTTTCTACTATAAATAAATTGTTTGTCATATAATAATATCTTTGTTGCTTTTTATCACATAAACATAGTTTTCATGAACAAATATCAAACATTAAGTGAATTTATGTTTAAAAAACATCTATAACAAATTTCTTTATTACTGATCTTTGAATTTCCATGTACAAATATGTTTAAAATTTGAACGGAGTAAATTAATTATAATTAACATCCAAGGGAATTAAATATTTGGAGGTGGTTATGACATTAGAAGTTCTTGGAGAATTCAATATAAAAAGATTGCAAATTCTTAATGAGGAAGGTGATGATGATAAGGATTTATCACCTTCTTTGAGCGATAATGATTTACTTTATTTATATCGTTCAATGCTTTTAAGCAGAAGAGCAGATGAACGACTATTAAAGTTACAACGTCAAGGGCGACTAGGTACTTGTGGAACAAGCATCGGGCAAGAGGCAACAATTTTTGGGGCGGTATTTGCTATGACAGAAAATGATTGGTTAGTTCCCAGTTATCGAGAGATAAATGCTTTTGTTATGAGGGGAGTACCATTATCTAAAATTTATATGCAGTGGAATGGTGTAGAAGAGGGAAACCATATTTCAGAGGCCAAGCGAACACTTCCAATTTCAATAATAGTTGGATCACAAACACTCCATGCAGTGGGGATTGCGTACGCCATGAAACATTTAGAAGAAAAAAATTCTGCTGCTGTAACATTTTTTGGAGAAGGAGGATCATCTCAAGGTGAAGTATATGAGGCGATGAATTTTGCTAGTGTATGGAAAGCTCCAACAATATTTATTTGTCAAAATAATCAATGGGCCATTTCACTTCCTCGTGAGAAGCAGACTTCTTCTAAAACTATCGCTCAAAAAGCATTAGCATTTGATATGCCTGGAATACAAGTTGATGGTAATGATGTTTTAGCAATATATAAGGCCACCAAGGATGCTCTAGTACGCGCTTATCAAGGATTGGGTCCTACTCTCATAGAAGCAGAAAATTATCGTCTAGAAGTACATACTACCTCTGATGATCCTACTAGATATCGGAAAAAAGAAGAGGTGGATAAGTGGTGGAAAAAAGATCCTTTAATTAGATTCCGTCTTTACATGGAGAAAAAAGGTATATGGTCTGAAGATAAACAAAAAGATTTAGAAGAGGAAATTAAGAAAGAAATCGAATTAGCAGTAACAGCATATGAATCTATAAAGGATCTTAAAGTAGATGCACCATTTGATAATATTTTTGGAACGACTCATTCCATAATTGAAGAACAAAGATCAGAGTTTTTATCCGAATTAAAAAGGATAGAAGAAAAAGAAAAGAATGAAGATAATAAAGATAATAATAATAAAGATAATAGAGAAGATTATAAAGAACATCCTAATGAAGCTACTAGCAAAGAAGAGATGAAGGAGGTAGACAATGTCTAAAATGTCTAAGATGAATATGATTCAATCAATTAATCTAGCTCTTGATCAAGAAATGCAAAGAGATTCAAAAATAATTATAATGGGTGAAGATGTTGGTGTAACCGGAGGTGTTTTTCGAGCGACAAATAATCTAATAAATAAGTATAGTGACAAACGTGTTATTGATACACCATTAGCTGAGGCGGCCATAATAGGAACTGCTTTAGGAATGGCACTTGCTGGACTACGACCAGTTGTTGAAATTCAATTTGCAGGTTTTTCCTATGTAGCTTTCTCTCAATTAGAGGGTCATATTTCTCGTTATCGCTGGCGAACACAGGGTCTTTATACAGTACCTCTTGTTGTTCGAATGCCTTATGGTGCTGGTGTACGAGCACTAGAACATCATTCTGAAAGTCGAGAAGCTTACTTTGCACATACTCCTGGTCTTAAAGTTGTCATTCCTTCTACTCCTCGAAATGCTAGAGCATTGTTAGTAAGTGCCATCAGAGATCCAGATCCAGTTATATTTATGGAACCTACAAAATCATATAGAGCATTTAAAGAAGAGGTTCCAGAAACTGAAGAAATTATTCCAATAGGCAAAGCACAAATTATTCAACAAGGAGAAGAAATAACTGTCATTTCCTATGGGGCAATGATGAGATCAGTATTAAAGGCCGCTGCTGAGATTGAGCACAATAAGCAAGATAAACAAAATAAGAAGAACAGTATTGAGATAATAGATTTGCTCACTATTTCACCTCTTGATATTGATACCATTTGTGAATCTGTTAAAAAAACTGGACGTTGTGTAATAGTTCAGGAAGCTCCTCGCTCATTTAGTGTCGCCTCAGAGATTATCGCCACAATTAATGATAAAATCCTCATGCATTTAAAAGCACCAGTCAAAAGAATAACGGGTTACGATTTACCGATGCCTTATTTTAAGAGAGAAGAAATGTATATTCCAAGTATTAGTCAAATTAGTAATGCTATCGAAGAAACATTAAAATTTTAAGGGAGCTTATTTATGTATGAATTTAAATTACCAGATTTAGGTGAAGGAATCCATGAGGCGGAAATTTTAAAATGGCATGTTGAAATTTCCGATGTTGTTAGAGAAGATGATCCATTATTAGATGTTGAAACAGATAAGGCAGCTGTTACTATTACTAGCCCTGTAGCTGGAAAAATCACTCAACTATTTGGTAATGTGGGAGATACAATTATTGTAGGTCAAGCTGTTACTATTTTTGATGGCAGTTTAGAGAGTAAGGAGACACCTCCTGTTGCTTCTTCTCCTTCTTCTTCTTCTTCTTCTTCTGATAGCAATAAGGACCAAAGCAATGTTATCGCTACACCATCCACAAGGAAATTGGCACGCGAACTGAATGTTGATATAAAACTTGTTACGGGTACAGGTCCTGCTGGACGAATTACAGATGAAAATATAAAAACATATCTTGAAAATAAAAATAAAAATAAAAATCAAAAGGACACATTAGTACAAAATCAATCAGTAGATAAAGATAAAGATAAAGATAAAGATAAAGATAAAGATAAAAGTGAAGAATCATCATTGTCAGCATCAGCAAGAAATTTGATAATTCCATTTTACGAACTAGAATCACTTCCTAATTTTGAATCTTACGGGTCTGTAGAAAAAGTAGCTATTCGCTCTATTCGAAGAAAGATAGCACGCAGGATGGTTGTGTCACATGTAACTATTCCGCAAGTCTCCCATATGGATGAAGCTAATATTACAGATCTAGAAATATTCAGACATTCCAGAAAAAA
>JADGAM010000332.1 GCA_015232015.1 Oligoflexia bacterium
AACTTCTTCCGCATTTAGAAAGTGAATCTCTACAAAATAAAAACAATGGTGAATCCGCTGACAGTAGAGAGGGCAATGGCAGTTCAAAAATAACCGAAGATCAAAAAGGTAAATTAAAAGAATTTATCCAGGGCCAAGATGCCAGAGCAAAAGATGAGGCGGCCAAGAAGTTGGGATATAAATCCTATGCAGATGTCCCTGCGGATAAACTTGCGAGCGATGAATATCAGGACAATTTGAGATGTGAGCAAGGTAAGTTGTTTGCTGATTTCAATGGTCGAAGTGATATTGAGGCGATCTACAATGAGTTGACTAAAAAGGATGGTAGAGACCCTGCGGCCTTGCCTGCGCTAATACCAGTGGTGGTGGCCGCTGCACCTGTGGTGGTTGATGTAGGGGCAACAATATTAGGTGCTGTTGGACTTGTGGGAGTTGCTGACACTACAATAAAATATTTTGAGAGGAAGAAAGAGGAGAGGCGGTTTACCGATATTCAGGCCGCCCAAGGGGATGTTTCCAAAACACTACCGCCACCGCTTGATCCAAATGATTCAGAAGGAGCTGAACTTTACAGACGGGCAGAAAAAGGTGATGCTACTGCTAGAGCAAACTACCTTAACCGTGAGACGGAGAAGGCCAGAACAACTATCCCTGCAAGTGATAAATGGATAAGGGAACCAAAGTCACTTCAAGATGAGATGGCATTAAAAGCAGCAAAAAGTGGGGCCGGTGTGCAAATAATGAAAGAGATAGATTTAGGTGATCCAAGGTTTCAAGGGATGCAAAAAATGGAATACAAAGTTAAGTCCGCCGAAGGAAAAGATACTGTTATTCATTATATAAGAGACCCAAAAACAGGTAACCTATACGATTTTAAATTTAAAAAAAATAGCGTTGATTAACCAGGATTAGATTTTATGAAAATAAAGTGTGTGTGTAATAAACTAAGCGATATTAAGCAAGATGCTATTCGAAGTTGGCTCAAGAAGGACTATATACATCTAGGAGATGATGAGCCCATAAGTGACTTAGAAGTTGGCAAGGAATATACTGTCTACGGAGTTACATATTGGGACAATTCTCCGTGGTTTTATATATGCGATGATGGATATGATTATCCTGTTCCTAAATATTCAGGTTTTTTCGATATCGTTGATAACAGGCTATCCAGGTATTGGGAATTAAGTATCCATGTATTGAGTGATGGAAGGCACAGCACATCTTTAGTTTTTCCTGAATGGGCAAAAGAACGATGCTTTTATGAAAGGTTATCAGATGGAGAAAAAACAGAAGTGGCGTTGTTTTTAAAATATCAAAAATTAATGGAGGTTGAATATCCAACCGAGTTTACAGGATCGAAGAGTATTAAAGATTTTGCCGAACTATTGGATCATAACTGGATAATGTGTCCTCATTGCTCCGAAAGTTGGGAAGAGAAAGAGACCACGGTTGTAACGGCCTGTCCTTCATGTAGTAAACAACTGTTAAATCCACATCGAAAGAAGTAATCCTAACCACTTGCTCTCCACTGCCAAAAAATACAAAAAATCCAAAATATCCCTTGTTTTTGATCCCATCGCCACTTTGTCTGTACTTTTTCAGGCACTTTGACAGTGGTTAATCTTGCAGCGACTTTGTCGTTATACATTTTGATCGGATATTTTATTTGAATTAATATCCATTCTTTAATCTAATATCGTCTACTAACGGAAAAACTTTACCTCTTGTTAGTTTAATTTCTAATAAAGTAAAATATTAAATTATCTACTCTTCAGATGGAAGATAGGGCAATGCTGGAAGCAACCTGAGCGCCATCTGAGCTGAGATGCAAATACGTACGATCTTAGTGTACAATTAGGATCGTACGTTGATCCCTATTTGCGTTTCAGTATAAAGCGATAAATCCCAGAGGGTCTGGGAGAGGATCTCTCAGTATTAAGCTGCATTTAATATTTTATCCTTTAAAAATATTTCTTTATCATTCCAAAATAATCGCTCATCTCCATTGGGATAGCTTCTTATTTCAATCGTTTTCCCAGATATGTTTTCTTCAATTGGTGCTATGTCAAAGATTTTCCCTCTGTAATTAATTGTATGATCGTTGTTAACATTTCTTTTTATTTTAGTATGGAAATGGTCATCTAAATTTATGGTACTAGGTAATGGTTTGAATGATGATTCATTAATTTCTGGGGGGACAACAAAATTTTTATTAAAAATTTCTGGTAAAAATACAGTATTAAAGAAAGTGTTTGCATCCTTAATTGTAAAAATTTTTCTTAATCTCATTTCAGGAACCAGGCGATCTTGTAATTCATCCAATATTCTGCGAGGAGTGCCTTTCCAAAATATTGCAGACATGACTACATTGGTGTCTAAGACTACTTTCACTTCGCCTTCCTTACTTTTTTAATGGCAAGATCAATATCTTTCTTTTTCAGACCAGATTTTTTTGCAGATGCCTCTGCCTTATCTAATATTTTTTCAAAGTCAGAGAACGATGATGGATGAATTGTTTTTAAAATAATGACATCTTTTTCCGCCCATACTACGAATTGTGTTCCTGTTTTAAGGTCAAGTATGCCTCGAATTTCTTCGGGAATAACAACTTGTCCTTTGGAAGATAATTTCGTTGTTGAAAATGTGCTCATAGAAAAATCTCCTTTGTTTCAGGCCTGTAGAGAACAATCTTACTAGTCTTACTGTTAAGATTGTAGAAAAGGTGAGAGGTTTGTGCAAGTAGTTCTTATTTTGAACTAGCGCTAAGAGGAGATTTTAACTTCTTTTTTTAACTTCCTTATTGGTATTTTTTAGTTTTAGTTCTCGGTGGATAAAACAAAATATTATAAATGGATATTATGAAATTGCTGTGAATCCAAATTCAAAGTTAATATTTTACAAGACATTTAAACCATCTAAATGATCTATTGAGAATTATATGAAATATCTAATACTAGATGCAAACTATCAAACCACAGGGTTAAAAGATAGATACGAAGGATATTTATCAGAAGAACAATCTGGCCTATCCCATGAGTTGTGGCAAGAAATTCAAGAGTGGGTTAAATCATATAACGTAATAATTATGATCGAAGAAAGAGAGAGAGAAATTAATCTCGAAAAAATCAATAGATTAGATCAAGGTGGACTTGCAATTTGCGATAAGATCAGAGGAGAGTTGGGAGAGAACGTAAAAATAGAATATTATAGTGAAGGTTTGTTGAAAAAAATTTATAGATAAAACTAAGGGTCTGTATAAAATGTAAATTTTTTAGTCTATAGATTATTTGTGGAGAAAAGGCGTACTCTCCTTTTATATTTCTTTTGTGTCTTATGCATCAACAACTGCAAAAGAAAGTCATATCATTGTCGGAGAATTTAAAACTACAAAAAAGCACTTGAAAATAAATCAAGAGAACAAATAAGATATTTGGAATCAATTTTAATAAGATCATTTTTTTGATGGGTAATTACAATTCCTGGGC
>JADGAM010000333.1 GCA_015232015.1 Oligoflexia bacterium
GGGGGCAACGTAAACGACTTAATATTGCTTTAGAGTTGATTCGTGGCCCTGATGTTTTATTTGTGGATGAACCAACTTCAGGACTTTCCTCAAATGACGCTGAAAATGTAATGAGTCTACTTAAGGAACAGGCCAGTTATAACAAATTAGTATTTGTAGTAATTCATCAACCATCATCAAAAATATTTCGCATGTTTGATTCTTTATGGATTCTTGATTCTGGAGGACTACTAATATTTAAAGGCACTCCCTTGGAGGCAGTATCCTACTTTAGATCGCAAGGAAATATTCCTGGTGCAGAAGATGCAATTTGTGCAAATTGTGGTAGTACAAATCCAGAACAGATATTTGAGATTATTGAATCCAAGACTATTGATCAAAATGGCCATTTCACTCGTAACCGTAGAATATCTCCTGAAAAATGGCGAGAAATTTATTTACAACATTTGCAATATCAACAAGAAAATAAGAGTACTTCTATTAATTCTATTAATAGAGATATAGAAAATCCGACACGGCCACATATACATCGTCCAGGCATATGGGGACAATTTAAAGTGTTTTTTAATCGTGATTTTCGCGCACGCATAGCAAATCAACAATATGTACTTATTACCTTGTTAGAACCACTGCTACTTGGTTTACTAATTGGGATCATTTCTAAAGGATTTAACGGTGGAGAATATTTGTTTTATGATAATAAAAATATTCCAGTTTTTTTCTTTATGAGTGTAATGGTTGCTTTATTTTTAGGATTAAGTGTTAGCTCTGAAGAAATATGTCGTGATCAAAAAATTTTAAAAAGAGAGCGTTTTCTTAATTTGAGTTGGTGGAGTTACATAAATTCTAAAATTTTTTATTTAGCATTGGTTGCAAGCATTCAAATGTTTTTATATACGATTTTTGCAAATTATTTTGTTAGAATAGAAAATTTTAACTTTAAAAGTTGGATAGTATTATTTTTATCTGCTTTTGCATCGAGCGTACTTGGACTAAACATTTCTGCTATATTTCGTTCGGCCATAACTATCTATATATTAATTCCATTAATTCTTATTCCTCAAATGATCCTATCTGGAGCAGTAATTAAGTATGAAGGATTGATTGATACTAATTCACTAAAAAGAGAAGTACCTTTTTATACAAATATATTTTTTTCTCGTTTTGCTTATGAAGCGCTAATAGTTGAACAGTATGTGGGTAATGATTATATGAAAAACTTTGTAGGAACTGATTCACTTGTTCGTCAGGCAGAATATGAATTAGATCACTATATTCCAGAAATGCAATCAAAAACTAGATCTGCACTAATGCTACTTGAAGATCAAAACACATCCACAAATAAAAAAAATAATAATGATTTAGAGAAAGCTCTTTTACTTTTAAAAAATGAGATAAGTGAAATAGAAAAACGAAGTGGAATTCCTTTTGTTAATGTTCAAGCAATTTATATTAATAAATTTAATAAATTGGTATCAATAGAAATTGATGAATATTTAATGAAATATCGTAAACAAATCTTTGAAAAAAGAAAAAATGCATCTACTCAAAAAAGAAATATTGAAAATAGTTTTGAAAATAGTTTTAATGATAATGATACAGATACATTAGAAACATTGAAAAAAAAACATACCAATCTACTTATTCAAAAATTGGTGTTAAACTTGGATGAGTTACAACCTATTTTAGCAACAGATAAAGGTTTTTCTCAAAATATATTACCCATATATAAAATGCCAAAATCAATATTTGGAAACGCTCACTTCCTGGCCAGCAAGAAACAACTTGGAGATTATATTTTTCCAACATTTATTTTTAATATGCTAACTTTGATCCTGCTTACATTTCTACTTTATATTACTCTCTATTTCAGAGTTCATCTTTTGTTACTAAGGGCCATTAATATATGTAAAAAATAATATGTAAAAAATACCGACTACTATGAGTATAATACATTATTCTGTAGAATTTGCAAAAATTGCAGAACGCATAGTCGCAATATCATTTATTATTTCAATACTACGTCTATTGCGTTCACCTTCTTTGTTTTTAAATTTTCCAGTCATCGAATCTTGAACAAAAGTTACGGCATTTTTCATTACTAATAATTTATCCGATGATTTACATTTTAGATCAAGATTTTTTTTTAAATTTGAAAAGCTATAAAAAATTGTTGTTATATCGCTCATCCAAGATAATGAATTTGGTTTTTGTTTTCTTCTCCATTCCTTAAGTTTAAAACCTTGTTCTGCTCTATGAAAATATTCCATTACATGAGCTGCTTCTAGGGTAAAACCATATAATAAATCAAGCATATAATGAGCAGTCTCTTTACTAGACATGAATATTGGTATTTGAGACATAAAGTCTTTGGCCATTTGATTTATCAATTTTTTAATATTAACATTTTCTGGTTCGCTTGCAACTTTTTTTAAAATAGAAAACATGTGATTTGTTAAATCTGCATGAGAGCGAAGATCCAATTTTTGAGCGATAGTCTCCATCACTTGCAGACTTTCAACAATTTCTTGTCGCTTGTTAGAAACAACTGCATAGATCAAATCATATAATATGATACCTGCATATATTTGCAAATTACAACCTGAAAGTTTAGGGGTGAGATTTTTAGGTGCGACCAGTTCTGGTTGATAGCTTATTCCATAATCTCTTAATAATCTTGGAGTATCAAACATTGTTTCTATACTTTCCATGTGTAATATTTTATGTATTTCCACATCGAGTTTTTTTAGTGATGACATAATATCATTAGCATGGGCCATAGATATTGATAGAAAGATATCTTTGATAAAAAAGGTCATGATAATTGCAATCACCAAAAATACATCTTTAAATACACCTTTATTTGTTGTCTTCTTTATTTTCTTTATTTCCATGTTTTTCCTCCGATTTTAAATTTTTATTGTTGATTTCTATGGTTCGATATTCTTTACTAGGTAATTCTAAGCGAGGTCTTTCTTGCAATATTTTCAAGAAATCATTTTGACTGGAAAGAATACTTTTTTCTATTTTAGGTAGCGATGATCGATATGCCTGTAGTGTTCTCCAAAAATTATAAAATTTGAGATCCTTTTTATATTCTTTTGCGTAGATTTTAACTGCTTCACTATCACCCTTCCCTTTTATCTTTTCCGCTTCACTTAATGCAGGAGAGATGATTAGATTATAACGTGAGTTGATCAAACCTTCTATCTCTTGCATTCTTGCATCACCTAATGATCGATAATGTTCCGCCACTCTTTTTCGTTCCAACTTCATCCTTTCATAAACTCCCTGTTTAACCAATTCATTATAGTTTATTTCGGTGATCACTAAGTTAACAACATCTAAACCATATTCATCACAATTTAAGTAGATTTGTTCAATCATTTTTTGTACAAGGTAAGTTCGTCCAAAAAAGATAGGAGTTATAACCATTTGGTTTTCTGCCACCATACTGTGTTCAGCATCTATAGAAAGTTCAGTAT
>JADGAM010000334.1 GCA_015232015.1 Oligoflexia bacterium
TTTGGAAATAGAATATATCTAGTTGAAACCGATAACATTTATTCAACTATTATTTCTGATTTAATATCTGAACACTCAAAACAAAATGAAATCGAGATTGTTGCTGTAAAAAGTGTCTCAGCTGAAGCGCTATACAAAGAAGAAAAAATGAAAGCAATCATTAAAGATATGACAGAAAAACATCCAGATGTGGTAGTAAACTTATTGAGTGGTGATGAAAATATTATGCTCTTTAGAAGCATGCATGCCCTTCTTCCTTCTGAGCTTGGAATTAAAACTATAAGTTTTAATTTAGATGAAAATATTATAAGTCACTTAGGAAGTAAACCTTTTGATGGTACATATGTGGTATCAAATTTCTTTGAAAATCAAAATTTAACTTTTTCTAACAAAGTTAAAGAAGGGACATATGAGTATAAAACCTATTTAAAAGATGTTAGTTCACCATTTATTAATGGGTATAACTCTGTTTATATTTGGAAAAACGCGGTTGAAAAAGCTAGATCATTTGATCCGCAAAAAATATTGAGTGTGCTTCCTTCTATCAAATTTAATACTCCAAGTGGATCAGTGGCCTTTAACCAATTACATCGATACATTTCAGCACCTATTCACATTGGTAATGTGAAAAAAAATGGTGAAATTGAAGTTTTATGGACATCATCACAACTTATAAAAGCAGATCCATTTCCATCTTTTTTAACTAAAGATGATTGGACTAAAAAAATTAATAATTATTATTTGGACTGGAATAGCAATTGGTCTAGTACGGAAAGACACTAATGATTATATACTCACTTTATATATTAGCAGGTATTTTTGCTGGTTATGTAGGTGGATTACTGGCCGTAGGAGCAGGAATACTTTTAGTACCTTTTCTTACTTTGATAGGATTTTCACCCGCTCAGGCAGTTGGTGGTAGTTTAGTTGCGGTATTCATGTCCTCTCTTACAAGTGCTTTTCAAATTTGAAAGTTAAAAGTAATATTCCATGGAGTATTACAAAAGTTATTGGGATACCAGGTTTCATAACAGCACTATTGGCAGTTCAGATCTATGTGATCCTCCCTCCAGCAATATTAGTCTTTATCTATGCAGCAGTTATGTTCATTTGTTTAGACTTAGTCTCTTATGCTGAATATGGACGTGGAATTAGAATGAAAGTAAGTAAACGATTAAAAAAATATTATGTAAAATATATTGTTATAGGAATAGTTGCTGGTCTGTTGGCCAGTTTGTTAGGCATTGGCGGCGGTATTGTTATTTATCCTATGTTAATAAAAATGGCCCAACATGAGACTAAAGAAGCATTAAAAATCTCTGTAATAGTAATGGTTTCTACTTCTTTGGCGGGAATTATAGGACATTCTGCTTATGGAAATATTCCATATGTGACCGGTATTTATTTAGGTATAGGTGCCATTATAGGTTCATTCTTGGCCAATATATCTCAAGATTATATTTCTGAAAAAACAATTAATAAGTGGATTAAAATTTGTCTTCTAGACATGTGTATTATCATGTTGTTTAAGGCCTTTTTTGTTTAAATGGAAAATTATTTTTTAACTGCTAATAAAAAATAGAATATATAAATTATGAATAAAATTATTTCAACATTTGTAATTTGGATCTTTAATTTCTTTGGTTTTTTTTATAAAATAATTACTTTTACTTTTAAAAGATCTATTGACTCTTTTAATAGGGCATTTGATTATGTTTATGGAGCGTGTGACATTTTTGTCAAAACTACTATTAAACAAATTAGAGAATCTAAAAATCCTTATGTAAGAAAATTTTTTTCAGCTACTGCTTTTTATATTGGAATTTTAATTTTACTAATTATTTTTTTCTTTGATGTTTTTTTTCAATGCTTTTATGTTGTTAATATAGGTAACTCTGCTGTTGTTCTTCGTTTTGGCAAATACTCTAGAACCACTACGCCAGGACTTAACTTAAAAATTCCATATATTGAAAGAGTCTATATTGTAAACACAGGAAATCTTTTACAAGAAAGTATCGGTTTTAGAATGGTTCCAAAAACCGAATTTGGAATAAAAACTCCTGAAGAATTAGCAGCAGAATCTCTCATCAATCAACAAACAACTTTATTAAATAGTGGTAACGTTTTTACTGAGATCAATCGTGTAGGTAATTTAACAAAAGATTATATAATAGATCCACATCTCAATAAAGTAAGAACTCCTAGAGTTGAAGTTGGGCACAAACGTGCAATCCCGGCCCAAGAGGCCGCTGAAGATGCAATGGGTTTTCCTAAAAATGGTCGAGCACCTATTTCTCATGAGTCACAAATGTTGGCCGGTAATTTAAACCTCATCGAGGTAACTTGGGTTGTTCAATATGAAATAGGTGATCCTCGAAAATATTTATTTAACTCCACTAATGCCAGAGAGATTCTTCGAAATGTTTCCATCGCAGCGATGAAACAAGCTGTGGGAGATGGACTTGATTTTGAAATTTTATCTACAGGTAGAGCTAAAATGGAATCAGAGGCACTGGCAATTACAAAAAAAATTTTAAAAGAGATGGATATCGGTATTAAGCCAATATTTACTTTTATCATTCAATCATTACCACCTGAACAAGTAAAACAAGCATATGATGGTGTTAGTATCGCTCGACAAGAAATGGAATCAAAAATGCTAGAGGCACAAGTTAAATATAATCAAATCATACCTATTGCCAAAGGTGAAGCGGAAAAAATCGTTTACAAGGCAAAAGCATATGTAACTGCTGTTCGTAATCAAGCAGAAGGTGAGGCGGAACGTTTTCGTTTAGTTCTTGAAGAATACAATAAAGAAAAGGAAGCTACTTGGGATAGAATGTATATCGAGGGAATGCAAAATTCCTTCAGTAATGGAAAAATCACCATACTGGATCCTGCAATTAAAGGCATCCTTCCAATTTTCCCTAATAAAGATCCTTTACAAGAACAAAAAATTAAAGAAGAAATTTATCTTGCTGTCAATAAAATATTAAATCAACCAGCTCCCGTAAACAAAGCTGCAATATCAGCAACTGCTTCTCATGCAACAACTACATCTACTACTCCTACTACCGCTCATCCAACTACTACTAATCCTCCAGTTCCAGCTCCGGCCACTAATCATCCAATAAATGTAGCACCAGCAGTAATACCAGGACAACCAGGACCGATACTACCATTGTAAAAATTTATATGATTATTATTAGTTAAAATAGGTAATAAATGAAAAAATTTCGCTGGAACACATACTTTTTTTTTATAATGCTTTTTTTGATTTATCTTTTGCGCGCCGGAAGTTTTATTGTTTATGAAGGTGAGCAAGTTGTCGTTACCCAATTCGGTAAAGTTTTTTCTAGACCATACTTAGTGCCAGGGATTTATTTGCGAGCACCATTAATCCATAAAACACACTACTACGACAAAAGAATATTTACTCTAATGATCTATGAA
>JADGAM010000335.1:0-2980 GCA_015232015.1 Oligoflexia bacterium
AGCTTTGGCCAAACAATGCCAAGTGGATTTTAATGGAGTGGCCTTGGGTAGCTATGCAAGAAAGATGATCAAACAGTACATTGTTAGCGATAATTTTTATACAGATAAAAAAAATATTTTTTCTGCCCTAAGAGAGGCAGATTATCTGCTTAATTCAAATATTGGAATGTTATAGGGTTATAGGAATTGTTTAATGAGTGATATTTATATTAATGATAAAATTATTGAGAATATAAAATTAGTTGTTTTTGATAAAGATGGAACTTTGATTGAAATCCATAAATATTGGGCGCAAATGATTTTGGCCAGAGCAAAAGGAATATGTCAGAAGGCAAATATCTCGATTGAAAATGTTTCCATGCTTATGAATGCGATGGGAGTGAATTTCGAAACAATGATGTTAAAACCTGAAGGACCAGTTGGCATAAAAAAGAGAGAGGTCGTTCTTGAGTCAGCTGTTTCTTGCTTAGCAAAAATTGGTCTTAATTCTGAGTATGCTCGTAAAATAATTTTTGATGTTTTTTTAGATATTGATAAACTATCTTTAGAAAAATTATCTGAATTTATAATTCCTATCAACGGAGCTTTAAATCTTATTAGCAAGTTAAAAAATTTAGGAGTTAAGATTGCTATTGCTACTACTGATAAAACTGAAAGAGCTGAGATAGCATTAAAACATTTAAAATGGGATCATTACTTTGATTTTGTTGTTGGAGCGGACATGGTAAGTTTAGTGAAACCAGATAAAGAAATGATTGAATTAATCATGTTAAAACTAAATGTTTCGAGACAACAAACTATCATGGTAGGAGATGCAGAGACAGATATTTTAATGGGATTTAATGCAGATGTTAAAGCTAGCATCGGTGTTTTAACTGGGTTATCTTCTAGAGATAAACTTCTACCCCACACTGAATTTATTGTAAATTCAGTAGAAGATATAAAGGTATTGTAATTATGACATTAAGAAAGAAAATCAAGACAGGACATCCTTTAATTGGTCCTTGGTGTACAATCCCGACCCCTTCATTAATAGGAGTGGCATCTTCTGCAGGAATGAATTTTGTAATTTTAGATATGGAACACGGATGTCATTCTTATGAAACTATTGATCTTATGCTTAGATATGCTGAAGCAAGCGGTTGTTATACAATAGTTAGAGTGGCTCAAAATGATGAATCAACAATTTTGAAAGCACTTGATTTAGGAGTAAATGGAATTATAATTCCTCATATGGAATCAAAAGAAGATGTAGAAAAAGCAATTCAATTTTCTAAGTATATACCTATCGGTAACAGAGGTTACTCTCCTTACACAAGAGCTGGAGGTTATGATTTAAACTTAAATCATTGTGAAAAACAGAATGAGGAAATAGCAACAATAATCATATTAGAGGGAATAAAAGGTATACAAAATATTGACAGCATGCTCTCTATTCCAAACCTAGAAAAGGCAGTGGATGCTATTTATGTAGGAGCTTATGACTTATCTCAAGCACTAGGTGTGCCAGGTGAAATAAAAAATACAAAAGTTGTTGAAGCATTCGATTTAATAAGAAAAAAGGTCTCAGATAAAGGGATACAAGTTGCTGGTTATGTGGCCAAGAACAAAGAGGATATAAAGTGGATGTTAGAAAGAGGCATTAAGCTGGTTACGATATTACCAGATTGTAGTATTTTTAAAAATGCCTATTTAAAATATAAGAACGATTTTGATTCTATACTTTCGGAGGTAGCATTATGAAAGTTGTAGGAATGATTCCTGCTAGATTGGAGTCGAGCAGACTACCTAGTAAGGCACTCATTGATATAGAAGGTCTTCCTATGGTTATACACACATCTAAAAGAGCACAATTAGCAAAATCTTTGCACAAGGTTTATTTAGTAACAGATAACTTAAAAATAAAAGAAGTTGGTGAAAGATATGGCATTGAAGTGATTATGACAGGTACTCATCATAGAACAGGTTCTGATAGAATTGCAGAGGCCTGTGCTAATATCGATTGTGATGTTGTAGTAAATATTCAAGGCGATGAACCACTAGTTAACCCTGATCATATCGATTGTATTGTAAATGAAATAATCAAGAGTAATGACATCAATATTGCTTTTGGAGTTACTCCCTACTCTAAAAAAAGTAGTCCTTCTGATATTAAGGCAGTATTAGATTTGCATGGAAATATTTTATATTGTTCTAGAAATGATATTCCAAGTGACGCTAGAACCTCAGTAAAAAATATGTTTAAAATGTGTTTCATAGTTCCTTTTAGAAAAGATTTTCTTCTTAAGTATAGCAAATGGTCTCCGACTCCCTTAGAACAAATTGAATATAATGAATATTTAAGGGTTCTCGAACATGGATATAAAATGAGAGGGGTTGTTATTGAAGACGCAAAAATTAGCGTTGATACTGAAGATGATTTGATGGTTATTAGAGAGTTAGCAAAGAAAGATGTTGTAAAAAACCTTTATATGTAATTTATAATTTATAGTAAAAAATATATGGAAAATTTTGTTACTACGTATGAGAAGTTAAAAAACATTATTTCGTTAATGTCGATAAAAGATTGTAGATGTTTATTTAGTTCATTCTTTTGGCCTATCGATGAGTATATAGGAATAACAGAAGGATCTAGAGCTTTAATAGCATCCTCCTCTATGCAGAAGAATAAATACAGTTTGGCCTTTAGAGTTTTATTATATAATGCAAGATGTATTTTTATTCAATTGCTTAAAAAAATCCTTATGTCCAAACCTGTTCTTCATAAAACAGTGTATGGTAATTTCAATAAGGACATTGATTGCGTGGTATATACCTGGCTTTGCAAAGATCAAATATCTTCATTTATAAATAAAAAAAAGGATGTTTATTGGGGAGAGTTCTTTTTGCAACTAGAATCAAAAAAACCTGTGCAGATATTGATTCATGCAGAGGATCCTGCAAAATGGAATAAAGAGGATATAGAAATTTTAATCAAAAA
>JADGAM010000335.1:2990-3467 GCA_015232015.1 Oligoflexia bacterium
GATTCGGGTTTGCAATTCGTATCGCTAATTTCTGCATTTAAAATTTCTTTTATCCCTCTTTTAAATTTGTTAATTAAGACTAAAAACATATATTGGTCACTATTATTTTTATCCTCAATTTTTGATAAGAGATACATTTCTTCAATAGCAATTTATTCGAAGTTAAAAAAGAAATTAGAAGGTTTTAATAATAATCATAAGCTAATTACTATTTGGGAAGGTCAACCGGAACATAGAGCGATAACAGCTGCTTTTAAGAAAAATGGGTTAACTGTGTATGGATACATCCATTCAAGTCTAAGTATCAATCCTTGTTTTATATCGAAATTCAACTCAGAAAATTTAAGCCTTGCCTTTCCCGATAAACTTTTTGTACACGGCCATGATTATACAAAGGCCCTAACAAGTGTTGGATGGAATGCTTTAGATGTACATGTAGTAAAGTCTCAAAGATATTTCAAAATGAATAATAAGGAA
>JADGAM010000336.1:0-2908 GCA_015232015.1 Oligoflexia bacterium
ACGGTAGGAAATCCAAAAGAATAAAACACTCCCGCCAAAATAGGTAGTAGAAACACAAAGAATTTACTTTCTAAAAAACTATGGATCACTTTGTTTAGTCCTAAAAGAAGTACAGCAAATAAAAAATTAAATTTAGATTAAATTTAAATACAAGAATGCCATTTGTCTAAAAAAAAACTGATAATGAAAAATTAAAAAATGACTTGAAAAAATTAATTTTTTAAGATGACCAATTGTGCTTTGCTTTAATTGAATTCATATAGAGCTTGAGCTCTTGTAACTTGTCTTTGACCAAAAGTAGTTTATCGCAATTATTATCCATACTCGTTAATATTTCAGGCAATATTTTTGGTGATGATATATCTACTACCTGTTTTTGTTGTTCTTGCACAATAAAGCAAGACGAAATATCTGATGTAATTGGTGCTATACCATCATTATTGTTATTTTTATCTTCAACTTCACTTTCACTTTCACTTTCACTTTCCCAACTAAAATTATTATCGAGAATATAGCTCATAAGAAGCTCTCTATCTTTAAGCAAAGTTACTAATTTCTGCTTTGCAATCTCTATTGAACACTCTTCCTCCATTATTAAAATCTTTAATGCTAATACAATTTCAATATCTTTTTCTTCATAATATCTCTGTCCTGATGAAGACATTATAGGAGTTATTTCACTAAATTGTGATTCTAATAATTTTAAGAAATTCAAATCAATATCAGTAATAGTGCAAATTTCTTCAATCTTGAAATATGATTTCTTTGGCAAATCTAATTGCAGCTCCACCTGCTAGTCCTCCCTTTTCCCTTAATTAATTTTTTTATTTTTAATTCTCAATATAACAATAGTAAATCAATCAATAAGGGTAATAATCAGTAAATAAATTTATGATTCATAGTTAACATCATCATCTTCATCATCATTTTCATCAATATTAGATCTAAACGATGTCAATGCTCTAGATTCACCCTCTACTGGAGGAATTGAAGCATTTTCATTTCCTTCATCATCAATACGATGTCCGTATTTTGAAGTTATGTCATCTTTTAAAACATTTGATGGTCTAAAAGTTAAAACTCTTCTAGCAGCAATTTCTAAAGTACCTCCTGTTTGAGGATTTCTTCCTATTCGTGTACCTTTATCTCTTATTATAAAATTTCCAAAGCCAGAAATTTTAATCTTTTCTCCTCTACCTAAGGTTTCTTTAATTATTTTAAATAATTGATCTACTAGATTTTGTGCCTCTTTTCTTGATAATCCGGCCTCTTTATACAATCGGTTTGCAATATCCGATTTAGTTAGAGTCATACTCATTCCCCCATTCCATTAACCTTGTCTTAACAATATATTAATTTGAATAAGAGCTACTCTTTTTTTGGAGCTACTCTTTTTCAGAGCTACTCTTATAGAGTAACAAATGTCGAAATTTATTTCTACTGTAAACTATGCGCAGTTTTTTTTATTTATATAATTTTATATAGGGAAAATGTATTGAAATAATTTGGTACGATAATTAAAATTTTAATTTTAATTAGAAACGCTACGAAAAATACTCTCAAAATTTTTAAAATCTTTAATTGCAATTTCTGAAAGCATCTTTCTATTTAATAGAACATTTTTATCTTTGAGCATTTTAATGAATTTTGAGTAAGTTGATCCAAGCATTCTAGCGGCCGCACCTACGCGAACAATCCACAATCTACGCATATTTCTTTTTAAAAGTCTTCTTCCTATATACGAATTATGAAGTGCTCTTCTAACTGTAATCCAAGCGTGTTTGAATTTTCTTCTTCTATCAAAATGAAAACCTTTGGCCAATTTAAGTATTCTATTTCTTCTTCTACGGGCCTTGAATCCTCGTCTTGCGCGTGCCATATAATCTCCTCAAAAATCTTATGTAAATTTGTCGCTTCGTTTTTATTTTTTAATTTTCTAATTTAATTATTAGCTGTCAGTACCGTAAGGAATTGCTCTCATGATTCTTCCTGTATCGGCGGAAGTCAAATAACCTGCAAGGCCTTTTTTCCTCTTACGATCTGCTGATTTCTTCGTTAGAATGTGGCGTAATCCACATTTTTTAAATCTAATTTTACCTGTAGCTGTAAGCTTAAAACGTTTTAAAGCTGCCTTTCTTGTTTTTACCTTTGGCATAATAAACAACCCCTGATTTCGCTAAATTCAAATTATATCAAATTATATTCTCTAGTATTCTGAGAGATACATCTATCATGATACACGTTATTTGGAAAATAATTATCTCATTTTTTTTTCTGAGGCATTACTATCGCTATAATTCTTGTTCCCATAAAATATGGGTTGCTTTCTACTGCTGCACCGAACTCTACCAGCGCCTCAATAATTTTATTAAACTTCTCTAACCCTGCATCTTTATATGCAATCTCTCTTCCTTTAAATTGCATCACTAGTCTTACTTTATCTCCATCTTTAATAAAATCTTCAACTCTTTTTATTTTTACCTCTAAATCATGTTTTTCAATATTAGGCCTAAATTGAATCTCTTTTATTTGAACCACTATTTGCTTCTTTTTTGCTTCGTTGGCCTTTTTCTGGATCTCATATTTAAATTTACCATAATCTATCAATTTAACTACTGGTGGTGTCGCATTAGGAGAAACTTCTACCAAGTCTAAATCTTTATCATTTGCTAAATTATATGCTTCTGAAATTTTCAGAACCCCATACTGTGTACCATCATCTCCGATGAGTCTAATTTCTGGTGATGTTATCTCTCTATTGACCCGTGGACCACTATCATGTTTTCTTTTTTCGCTAATAAATTACCTCCGGATTAAAAATTGATAAAAATAAAAATAAAAATAAAAATAAAAATAAAAATATTATGTACAACGATAAAAACTACACTGTCTAAAAAATTTAGACAAT
>JADGAM010000336.1:2942-3430 GCA_015232015.1 Oligoflexia bacterium
CTTAAATTTAGTATCAATGTTTCAGTTAACTCCTTTGCATATTTTGTCAAAAGATCATCAACCTTCTTTTGATTTGGAACATAGTAATTATTATCCTCACTAATTATAAGATGAATACTTGCAAAATATAATAAAGCATTTTTTATGGTAGGAACAGTAAAGCTCTCTGAATACTTAATAATTCGTCCATGAGCACGTTCAAGTTCAAAAATTTCTCTGGCCGCTTTTAAAAAACGCTCTCTGTTGAAATAATCTCTGTTTATATAACGCAAAGTCATGGCGGCAATATAATATCCTTCATATATGTATCTAAAGGCGTTTGCAAAAGGTGCTACTTTAACCGCCACCTGATATACCTCTTGAGAGGTAAAATCAAAACAATCATCCAACTCTGTTATTCTTTTCCCTATAGCATCTTCAATTATCTCAACGGAAAGTACCAAAAGATCTTTGGCAGTAGATAAATAAAACTCATGAGATAACAAATT
>JADGAM010000337.1:0-402 GCA_015232015.1 Oligoflexia bacterium
CAAAGCACCTGCTACGCCACCCACGCTTTCTGTAATGGTTCCGCTATTAGAGAGAGAAGTAATTGTTCCAGTGGAATTTAAATAGATCGCATTGGAGTTAGTTCCTTGTATGGTTCCTTGATTAACTAATCCAGCTAACGTAGCACCTGCACTTATATTAATAGTGATTCCAGCAGTATTATTTAAAGTATAAGCGGTAGCATTAGTAAAGGTGCCTCCTCCTCCATTGGCGGCGGTAACATTTAAAACAACATTACCGACGGCAAGATTGCCAGAGGTGGTGTAATTAGCAAATCCTTCGTCGTTAGTATCAAACACTAAATTTCCAAAGACCAAAGGATGATTAGAAATTATGGAAGAAATAATGAATAACAATAATAGTTTCGATTTCCATCTATTTTT
>JADGAM010000337.1:446-2852 GCA_015232015.1 Oligoflexia bacterium
AGTTTAAATTTTTAATAACCTTAATTAAGTTTACCTGATTGTGGTTTAATTCTCCATTCAATAGTTGTTATTCCTAGCAACGGTTACGAAGCACAATTAATTTAAAAATTATTTTTCGGGCAAAAATTCATAAAAACACTTAACCTTGCTGGAATGTACGAAATTGGCCTTTTGTAATTTTCATGCTACCCTTAAGAAAAATTAACTAGGAAACGACCTCATTACTTAATCAGTGAAATAATTTTTGCAGCAATCGCAATGAGTATTTTTAAATAGAATGGGAAAATTTGATTAAGTCTGGCATCGAACCAGTAGGATATTAGACCTAAATTTTTAATCAACAAATTTTAACAAACCATTGACAAGCAAAGATGGTAATGAAAATAAAATTCCTGCATGCTCAACATCTTTGCAATAACTAAATTTTGGATTTGCACCTTTTAAGAGACCAGTGGCCGCTAATGCTCTTTCAGCTACTCGAGTACATCCAACTCCAATTTCAGAATTGGCATCAATAAGACTGAGCGCTGAAGGCTATGATCAAAGTGTAATTAGGGGTGAGTAGTTACATAATTATTAAGTAAATATTTTGCAATTTCTTCAAGTGAGAGCACCTTATCGACGCCCCCTTTTTCAATCGCAACTTTAGGCATTCCAAAAACTACAGATGATGCTTCATTTTGAGCTAGATTAAAGCTACCTACTTGTTTCATTTCAAGCATACCTAATGCACCATCATCTCCCATTCCTGTCAAAATAACACCTACTGAATTTGCTCCTGCACTTTGGGCCACACTTCTAAATAAAACATCAACAGATGGTTTATGCCTGTTTACTGTAGGTCCATCATTAATTTTTACAAAGAAACGAGTTCCACTTCTATTAACAAGTAAGTGTTGGCCTCCAGGAGCAATTAAAACATGTCCTGCAATGATGGTATCGTTTTCTTCTGCCTCTTTGACTTTTAGAGAAGTATCGCAATTTAATCTAGTAGCAAATGCCTTTGTAAAACCGGCCGGCATATGTTGAACAATCACTATTCCTGGCATATTACCTGGTAACATACTAAGCAATTTGGTCAAAGCAACTGTCCCTCCAGTTGAAGCACCAATTGCAATTATTTTCTCAGTGGTTTGAAAGGAGATAATGTTTTTCTTCACAGGTAAAACAGCATCAGCTGAATATTTTTTTTCTACCTCCACTCTACTAATGCGCTCTCTAGATATTTTACTTATGGCACATATTTCTAATTTACTTTTAATCTCTTCTCTAAGTTCAGGTAAAATTTTTACAATATGAGCAGATGGCTTTGTAACATAATCTACGGCCCCCAATTCTAAAGATTTCAATGCCACGTCCGAATTTGCTTTAGAAAGAGAGCTGATAATTAAAACTGGTATTGGTCGTAACCTCATTAACTTTTCTAGAAATGTTAACCCATCCATTATTGGCATCTCAATGTCTAGAGTGACAATATCTGGATTTAATTTTACAATTTTATTTGCTCCAATATGTGGATCAGCAGCTGTATCAATAACTTCAAAATTATTAAAGCTATTTATCACTTCAGTTAATATCTCACGTATTAGTGCTGAATCATCAATAATTAACACCTTTTTTTTATTCATAGAAATAATTCCTTACCATAAAGTAATTTTTTTACTTAATTCATCTATATCAACTTCATTTGATTTTTTTTGTTCCTTTTTTTCATCTTGTTCGAGTTTATCTCGATATTGACTTTCATTTTGAATAAGATTCGACCGACTAGAGCTATTTAATCTAAAAAGTTTTACAAAACCTGTTGCTGGATCGAAGTAAATTTTACGAGCATCTTCACCTCCAACATCTTTTGCTACAATAGGAATGTTTTCTGTTTTAAGATATTTTTCAGCAAATGATATATTTTGCATTCCAACAGTATTTGAAATTAAGCTAATGTTTTTGTAGATATCAGTGTGTGATTGTGCAACTGATTTAGAGCAAGGTTTAGAGGTTAAATTTTTTTTAAACATATTAGCGCCACCAAAGATTTTGGCCTTAAGATTTTCCTTTCGAGCATTTAATTTTAAAAGTTCATTAATTAAAATTTCTATGGAATGAATTCCATATTTTGCTTTGGCAAAAATAATAGTTTCTTCTTTACTATCTAAAACTGGACCTGGAAGCATGTAATGATTAATACCCCCAACATGTTTGTCGAGATCAAATAAACAAATAGAAATACATGAGCCTAATGTAGTAGAAATAATTGATGGATATTTTGCTACCGCATATTCACCTTGTACAATAAGTATTACATTGGTTTTAAATTTTGAATCATATATAGTTCTCATTTTAAAGATTGTCCTTTTTTATTTTCACTTTATTTTTTGATAAATAGTAGATTTAACTAATTTAAATTTA
>JADGAM010000337.1:2862-3397 GCA_015232015.1 Oligoflexia bacterium
GTGTGGTGTAATAGATTTTCACTGTGTCCTACAAAAAGCAAACCATTATCTTTTAAATGATCATAAAATTTATTAATGGTATAATTTCTGGCCTCATCATCAAAATAGATCATGGCATTTCTACAAAAAATAATATCCACTTTGCTTTTTAGGGGATATCTTTCAGACATTAAATTAAATCTTTTAAATTTTATTAAATCTCTAATCTCTTTTTTAAGACGTAAATAATTTTGTTCTTTATGTAGAAAAGGTATTTGGGATTTTACCTCCTCACTAATGGGATCATAAAAATTATGATGAATCCAATTGGGAAATTTGGCCAAAGCTGTATCTGCATAGATAGCATTTTGAGCTATATTTAAAACTTTAGCGCTAATATCTGTGGCCAAAATATGCACATTTAAATTTGTCGTTGTTTTAAAAGCAGAGATAGCAGTTAGAGCTATAGAGAAAGGTTCTTCTCCACTTGAACAAGCAGCACTCCAAATTCTAATACCTTCAGCAGTGGATTTTTGATTTGCAATTAGAGGGAAGT
>JADGAM010000338.1 GCA_015232015.1 Oligoflexia bacterium
CATCTATAATCAGGGGGAGTTAGTTGAAAATAAACTTTATCAAAAAGGACTAATTCCATTTCAAAAAACAAAATTAACTGAACACGATAAACACCAATTGACCTGTATTGATAATTTAATTTTCAATCACTTCATTAATTTTTACCTCTATAAACGCTCATGGGAAGAATATGAAGAGGAGATGAAAAAATATATCGATTGTAAACTTAGTTACATGACAAGGAAAATCGAAGAAGATGCTACTAATAAACTCTATTAAAAAATATTTAAGTCATCTTATCTCTGGTGCAATTTGTATCATCTGTCTGCTATTGCCCTATTCTTTAAGACAAGGGTTCACTTATATTCTTCATTTTATTCAAAACAGTCTCTATATAAAAATAAAATTACTACAAAATTGTATTTTTATGATCATAACTATTGTGTTGATTATTCCAATATATTATCTGTTTATTCCAATAACTATTGTTGCAAGAAATATCTCTCTCTCCAAAAAGGGAAAAATGTTTTATTTATGTAACTACTGGATCAAAAATGAAGACCTCAGAAAAATGTTCTAACAATATCCTTGTCATTGTACATGGAACTCATAATCCAGGAGCGGCATTATGGATTAATGGTCAGCAAATCGCTAATCTCTTTGAATCAGATTTTTATGAATCAAATAACTGGACAAACATTTTCCCGGAAAATGCCATTAGTGAACTATTAAGAAGTAATCAACTTACCATTTCGGATATTGCAGCTATCATCTATTGTGGCAAACCATTCTCTAACTTAGAAAAAATAATATTAACCCATTTGTTGTTTTTTCCATTTCATCTAAAGACATTCTTTTATGATTTCAAGAATTTTTTTTTAGAAAAATTTTGGGTAAAGATTAAATTTCGCAAGTTATTAAAGTATCAAAATCCTATTTATTTTATCGACCCATTTAATGCAATTGCGCGAGCGTGTTCAAGCTTTATATCCGATCATAATGATCGATTAATTATCTCTTTACATGACTGTCCGTCTGCAAGAACTGTTGCCTATTATAAAAACAATAATCAGGATCTTGTTTTATACAAGGAAATGTTTGCACCTAATTGCCTAGGAACACTTAACAATATTGTTTTGAATAACAATAATCATTCAACAACAAATTTAAAAAAAATTACGTCAGAATCCGTTTTGAAAAATTCTGCTTATGGTACATTTTCATTCTCTAACAAACACTTAAATTATTCTAACAATAAAATTTCATTGCATAACAATTTTTGTTTTCCTGATCAAAAAGAAGCAGAAAACCTTTTGCAGGAGACGATAAAGAATATCATTTTATTTCCAGAAAACATTTCCTATAACAAAACCATTTTCGCTAGCAATTATGAAGTTAAACCCCAAATTCAAAGTACGTTGAAAGCAGAAATTACAAACTTGCATTTTATTTGCTTCAACCATAAAGAACTTATAAAACATTTTGCTCAATATGCTTTAGAAAGGATATCACCATGAAAGAAATTATCTCTTTGCTTTTAGAAGTATTAGAGTTCATTAAGACCCAAAAAAAATGGTGGTTGTTGCCCATCTTATTTGTTACCATTATTTTGGGTGGTCTTATTATCTTAGGCCAATCATCGGCGCTTTCTCCATTCATTTATGCGGTTTTTTAATGGTTTTTTAATAACAATTATCAAATATTAAATTATAAATATTTTTGCTTACAATTAAATTTTCTTTAGATTAAACTAAATTTAAAGATTATTGTAATAAAAAATATCATTAATTATAAAATTCGAATTCGCTTTAAATTTATGCCAAATAAATTATTTTCTTTAAAGAAGAAGATACTTTACTCCTCAACTATTTTCCTCATTTTTTTACTAATATGTGAAATCTGCCTAAGAATTGTTGGAAATTCATATTGCAAATTCAGTAACAACTCCGATCAATATTACGTCAACTCAAGAAATTATTACGATTTACTTTATACTGATAAAGACGGAGATAGAGTTTATGGATTAGACTATCAGATGACACCCTTTCGAATTCGCCAACCGGATAAAGACTATAGCTACCCATATTCACAAAGTGAAAATGATAAAAGCAATATTTTAATTTTTGGAGATTCTTTTTCTTTTGGCCAAGGTGTTCGTTATAAAGATATTTATTCCACTAAATTACAGCTCCTGCTAGCGCAAAATGGTTACTCTCGCTATAAGGTCACCAACGTTGCACTTAATGGAAGCAAGCATCCTCGTATCGTCTATAATTATTATCACGCCCTAGAAACACAAAAAAATGTTAAGTTAGTTATTTACGGATTTGTTATCACCGCCTTTGGTATTGGCATGGAGAAAAAATATATCTATAATCTGGTTGATCAAAATAATGCTGGAAATAAGTACAATGTCTGGAGAAAAAAAATTGCTCTTTATAATTTACTTGTCTCTAGCTGGGAAAAGTATCAAGTGTCTCAAAAGGTGGTGAAAGGTTACTTGAATGCCTTCTTCGATATTGATTCAAACTATAAATTTAAAGAGATTACCTATCATGCATATAATGCTCATCAAGTAGGGGCAAAATTTGTGATGTTGATTATTCCTTTAATGTATCAACTTAATAATAAGTATCCCTTTTATCCAATCCACCATAAAATTAAAGATTTTTGTGTAAAAAACAACATCGCCTGTATCGATTCAATGGATATTCTTTCTAAATATGAGACGGAAACTCTATGGGCATCACCCACAGATCATCACCCTAATGAAATTGCCCATAATTTAATAGCAAATGAGTTATTTAAATATTTGCAAAAAAATGGTCTTCTATTGTGAAATATAAACTTACCATCAGGAAATACCTTAGGAAATACCTTTTAGGAATCTTCATCTCTTTCTCAACAATTATTATTCTTATTTTTTTTGCAGAAATTATTATTCGCTTAGCTTATCCTTGGTTTAAAAATTATGATCTTGAAATGTGGAGATATGCGGCCTACGCTAAAAAAGTTTCAGATCACTTATTGATCTCACATCAACATCGTCCAAATTCCTATTTCAAAGATCTTTATGGAGTTGAGGTGAAAATAAATTCCAAGGGATTGAGGGATTACGAATATACATATAACAAGAGTAAGGATGTCTATAGAATATTGGTTTTAGGGGATTCCATTACCTTTGGCTGGGGTGTGAATTTTAATGATACATTTTGCAAGGTTCTAGAAAAAAATTTAAACGACAGCAGACATCCCCTAAGACATCCCCTAAGACATCCAATTCGTTATGAAGTTATCAATAGTGGAGTGGGAAACTATCAATTATTGGAAGAGTTGAATTATTTAAAAATTGAAGGATTGAAATATAAACCAGACTAT
>JADGAM010000339.1 GCA_015232015.1 Oligoflexia bacterium
CATCTGCCTTATGTCCTAAAATCTCTCGATAACTTTCTCTTGCAAACACTTGTGCCGATTCCCAATATCCAAAGTGATCAAAATGATTTCCTTGAAATATTGAAAATCGTAATCCACCTACAAATTGAGGTAATAATAAAAGAAAAAGTGCGACCACAACAATTATAATATTTAATTGCAAATCTTTATTACTCTTATTTTTGATAGTATTAATAATTTGCAAAATATCTTTGAAATAAAAGAATAAAATAAACACGAAAACAATCATCATCAAAGAAAATATATAAAACATCTTTAGATTGAAGCTAAATAAAATTGTAATTACAACTGATGAAATTGCAAGTCCTAAAATAGGAAGTAGTGAAAGTGATTTTAATTTATCATTTAATTTATAAAATAAAGGAAATCCTAGGATAGAAAAAAACAAGAATAAAAATATTAAATAAATAATTGGTATACCAATTTCTGTCAGCATTTCTAAAAACATTACAATAATTCCTTTAATTCCTTTGATTCTTTCAATTCCTGCAACCCTTGGTTAGAGCCAATCTCATAAAATCTTTTGTTGACTTCATATCCTTGCAAGCAATTATTCTTAAGGGCAAATTGAAAGACCTCACTTAAATCAAAGATTTCTTTCTGATAAATTTCATGAAAGCTTAAAAAAATATCTCGATGAAAAATATTAAATCCCCAATCAATATGTTTCATCTCTTGAGTTTTATTTTTTTTATCATAAACTAAAATTTCACCATCCTTAAAAACAACATTACTACTATCAAATGAATCATCATTTTTATAAACCGTCATAAGTGCTAGGCAACTTTTGTCTAACGAATTTAAAATTTTTTGATAATCATAATCTAAATAAGAATCACCATATAAAACTACAAACATATCACTACTATCACTACCCTTATCCCTATCCAATGATCTTTTAACTGCTCCTCCCGTTCCTAATAATTTTGGTCCATCATAAAGATATGTAATTTTTAAATTAAATAATTTTTCTAATTCATTATCTCTAATATATGATTCAACCAATTCTCCTTTGAAACCAAGTAACAACTCCACTCTCTTAAATCCATTTAGCGCCAATAATCTCAATTGATGATAAACAAAAGGCCTATCTCCTACCTCTAACAATATTTTGGGATAATTGGTAGTAAGAGGTCTAAGTCTTGTAGCAAGTCCACCTGCTAAAATTAATACTTTCACTTTCATTTTATGATAGTACCTTTGTCCCTTCAAAATCAAATCTAAAGCGGACCTCTCTCATTAAGGCCTTTTTCATTGCCTCTCTTAATTTTATAGGATCGTGGGCATAAAACATTAAAAAGCCACCACCACCTGCTCCTATTAATTTCCCTCCCAACGCTCCATTCTTTAAAGCAAAATCATAGCAATAATCTATTTCACTATTCGTCATTGAAGGGGACCGCTCTTTTTTATAATTCCAATGAATGTTCATTAAACGTGCAAATTGTTCAAGATCATCATTTTCCAAGCACCGCTTACTCTCAATTCCCAGCTCCTTAACAAAGTGAAGATTTTCAATCATCTTAGAGTTAGATTCTTTGGTTTTATCATCTTGATCTCTTAAAATTGATGAGGCCTTCCTCGATTGTCCGGTGAAAAATAAAAGCAAATGATCTTCAAGATTGTATAATGCCTCATCGCTAATTTTTAGAGGAGAAACATCTACCTTACCATCTTTTTTAAAATGAAATGTTGTTAGTCCACCAAATGAAGCAATATACTGGTCTTGCTTTCCGATTGGTTCCTTTAATTTATTTAATTCAATATCGCAAGAAGCTTCCGCCAGTGAATAAGGGTCAACTAAAACTCTTTGATAGGTGCAAATCCCTTTAATCAAAGCAGCAGTAAAACTTCCTGATGAACCAAGTCCTGTCCCTGCTGGAATATCGGCCATAGAGGTAATTTCAACAAATTCATTAGAGGTATGATAGGTCTTCATGGCCTCTCTAATAATTGGATGTTGAATTTCCGCTAGCGAATTAACTTTTTCATACTTTGAATATTTTATAATATATTCTGGTTGAAATGTTTTATGAATAGTTATGTAAACATATTTATCTATGGCCGCTGAAACTAAAAAGCCTTCGTAGTTCTCATAATAAGAAGGTAAATCAGTTCCACCTCCACCTAATGTAATTCTAAGTGGACTTCTAGTTATTAACATATCCGCTCTCCCTATAAATTTTATCTACGATTTGTAATGCCTCATAAGCATCATAAACATTGCCATTAATTTTTTCATTAGGATAATTTCTTTCAATTGCGTTTAAAAATGAAACAATCTCCTCTCTCCACGAATTATCTTCTCTTGGATACTCCCAAATCATAGTTTCAGGTGGCCCCATCTCATCTAACATTCGATAATAGCTGCATCTTTCAACTCCATAACTTCCTCCCAACCCTTCAATATGAATTTTTCCTTTTTTTCCATATATTTCTAAAGAAAAAAGATTTTTCCATTCTGTAGAACTCACATGTAAAAAAGCTGTTTGCCCACTCTCCGTCTTTAAATCTAAAAATGCATTATCATCAACTTCCATATTCCAAAAATATGTGTGTGCCGATCCATTTACTTTACTAAAATTTGCACCAGTAGCAGTGCCCTCTCTTCCTCCTGTTCCTAAAAACCAACGGGCCAAATCAATTAAGTGTACTCCCTGATCTAATAACTCTCCTCCTCCTGAGATATCAACATTTGCCCGCCACTCTCTATTATATCCAACTCGTCCACCATGACCGTAGCGCCCTCTTAAAAACATCAATTCCTCAGGTCTTCCTAGCTCTCCGGCCTCAATAAGTTCTTTAGCTCGCATAATTGCTGGATGAAAGCGATGATTAAATCCAATTTTTACTTTTCTCTGTGGATTCATTTCAATGTAATTAAATATTGCTTCAAATTCTTTTAAATTACGGGCCGCTGGCTTTTCAACTAAAACATCCATTCCCAGATTTAATGCTTGTAAAGTAATAGGAGTTAATAAATTATTTGTTGTAGCAACGATTGCTAAGTTTAGACCCAGTTCTTTTTGAACTTTAGAATTTAATAAATCATCATATGATCCATATACACAAATATTATCATCCATTTTTTTAAACGCTTGAGCTAACTCTATATTTTTATCACAGACTGCTTTAATTTTTACATTTGGAATTTGCAGTAAGGCCTTAGCTCTCTTATTTCCAATCAGACCTGCTCCTATAATTGCAACATTAAAAACTTTTAATTTATCTAACATATCGGTATTCTCCTTAATTTCCCTTCATCATCACTGTCATTTTTGCCTTCTTTTTCTCCACGA
>JADGAM010000033.1 GCA_015232015.1 Oligoflexia bacterium
CGGAGGCCATTGGGATTTCTGAATCTGATCTCAGATCGGAGATCAGATTCAGACTATCTTAGCATCTGAAATCATAATATCTAAACTAAATAAAATTAATTTTTCCCTAAGATATTGAGCGTGCCCCAAAAAATTGTCAGTACCTTATAAGACAAATTTCTGTAACATCTCGAAAATTTAAATAAATAAATTTTATTGATGAAAAATTTCTCATCTCCATTAATAATTAAAAAAGTTTTTTAAAAATTGATTAGTAAATAATTTTTAAATTCGATTTATCACCATTTTTTTATCTTTATTTTTTTATTAACAAATATTATTTTTTTAGCGAGGATGCATGAAAAAAACAATCATCTTGAAAAATTTTTGGTCTAAATTTACATTTATGTCCTTAGCTTTTGTGGCACTTATATTTATTGGATGTGCAAAATCTCCCGTCGCAAATTTTGTAATTAATTATCCTGCAATCGTAATGAATCCTGCAAAAGTGGAGTTTGATGCTTCTTCTTCGCAAAATAAGATTGAAAAATACATCTGGTCTTTTGGTGACGGTATTGTTGAAGAAACAACTACAAATAAAATTAGTCACATTTTTAAAACATCTGGAGAATTTACTGTTAAGTTAACTGCTCAAGGTCCAAAAGGACAACTAAGTACTAACAGTCAAACTGTAAAAATAGCTGATGGTAATCCAGTTGCTCAATTCGAAAATACAAGTAGTGCTAGCTCACTCTTTCCATCTTTTGAAGTAATATTTGATGCAACAAATTCTACAGCGATTTATCCAGAGGCAACCATTACTAATTATAAATGGAATTTTGGTGATAATTCAAATGTTGAAGAATCAGTAAATTTTGTAACTCGCTCACATATTTTTACAAAAGCAGGTTCATATGAAGTGAAATTAACAATTTTAGATAGCGTGGGTAATGAGAATGTAAAATCTCAAGTGATTGTTATAAAAGAACCAATTCCTACTGCAAATTTTGATATGAGTTTTAATCCAACTACTACTGTTGCTCCAACAACAGTTTCTTTTGATGCTAGTAAATCAGTTTCTGCTATCTCAACTTCTCCTATTTCTTCCTACCAATGGAATTTGGGTCTTGGTAACAGTATAACTTCAACAACTCCTATTATCCAACAATTATATAGCAACCCTGGTTCATACAACATTGAGTTAATTGTATTTGATAGTGAAGGTCGTTCAAATAGAATAAATAAACAACTTGTAATTACTGATGGAAATCCTAATGCTGTTTATTCTTTTTCTCAAGATGGTAATCCACCAAACCTTTATGCTCCTCAATTTATCAACTTCAATGCTAGTGCATCTACTCCAGTTCATGCTGATAATCCAATTGTTGATTACACTTGGGATTTTGGTGATACAAGTCCAATTCTTACTATGGTTAATAATTCAACTTCTAAATTTTATACTGCTTCAAATATTTATAGAGTAAAACTTGCTGTAAAAGATAATATCAATAGGATCGGAACTGCCTATAAATTTCTTTTTGTTACAGATGGATCTCCAACGGCAAAATTAGTTTACAACTATCCTAAAAAAGTTCCTTCTATCACTCAAGAAATTACTTTCAATGCTAATCAATCTTTTGTAGGCATTCCTGGAAAAAAAATTGCACAATATCTTTTTGATTTTGGTGATGGCCAAACTCAAACATCAACAACTCCAATTGTAAAACATCAATATGCAACTGCAGGTGGTAAAATTGTGAAATTAATTGTTGTAGATGAAGATGGTAAAAGAGGTGAAATTATACAATCACTTTACGTCTCTGATAGTATTCCTGTAAGTTTCTTCACACTTACTCCACCAGACTCAAACAAGGTACCAGTTGATATAGAATTTAATGCTACAAATTCTGTTGATTCAGATGGATCTGTAGTAAAATACAATTGGGATTTTGGCGATGGTCAAATTCAAATTACTACTAATCCAATAATAACTCATCATTTTACCACTTCAGGTTGGAAGACAGTTAAACTAACTGTAACAGATGATGATAACAAAGTATCAGCTGTATTTTCTGATGATATCGCTCTTGTAGATGCTAATTCTTCAAATTTAGCAAGCTCTAATTCTAATAAAGTTAATGCTCTAGATTTTTCAGGCATAAAGCTTGGTCTTATGACTTTTAGTGGATCTGGTTGTATTAACTCAAATGTTTCAGCAGGAATTGATGAAGATGAGTTTGGTAAATTTATTTTATTCTCATTTAATAACAATAAAGCAACTGTAGGAGGAGATTTAAAAACTATCTCTCAATTATTTGAGTGTCAGATATTAATGCCTATTAAAGTTGATCAAGATTCTGTTATGGCCATAAAAGGCTATATTCATCACGCTCAATCATCGCTTGACCTTGGAGGAAAAAGTAATATTGAAATCAAATACACTTTAGATAATTTAAGCGAAATTAACTCTGAAAAAGTTTTAGAAAATCTTCAAGATGAACAAACTCAAGCTTTGGCCTTCGATTTAAAACATGAGATTGAAAAACCAAATTTCTCGAAGGGCAATAATCCTATTTTAAAATTAAATAGTGTTATTAATGTTCAATCAATTAATATTGGCGAGAAATATCCAAAGGCCAGTGCTGAGATTAATAGTGTTAAATTATATTTTGATATAAATAAATTAATAAATTAATAAATATTTAATGGAGTTAATCATGTTAAATAAATACAAAAACCAAGATAATATGTTTACAGGTTATAAAATAATAGTGCTTATTATTTTATTTCTTATAACATCTGTCACAATTTCTTGTAAAAAGAATGTAAACAAAGCACCTTCTGCTGTGATTGAAGCATCTCTTACAAAAGGTAATATTCCTTTCACTGTATTTTTTGATGGACAAAAATCATCCGATCCTGAAAATAGTAAACTTAGCTATTTTTGGACAATAAATGATGGAATTAGTGCTGCTAATCTTAAAGAGGGTTCAGCTGCTATTTTTCAATATGATTTCGTAAAAGCAGGCAGTTTTACAGTTACATTAACTGTTACAGACAATAAAGATAATAAAAATAGTACATCAGTATTAGTTACTGCTTCTGATCCAGCAGTAGTTGCAAATGTTGCTCCAGTTGCTGATTTTCTTGTTGATGTTTCACAAGGATATTTTCCCTTAAAAGTTAATTTTAATGCTTACAAAGCATATGATGTTGATGGACAAGTAAAAAAATATATTTGGAATTTTGGAGATGGTTCAGCTGAGCAGACTATGACTGATTCTAAAATTACCCACACTTTTGTTAACAAAGGTGAATTTATTGTTAAATTAATTGTTGAAGATGATAAAGGTACTCAAAACTTTAAGACTTTAAAAATTACTACTAACGATCCCAACCAAGATCCAGTTGCTAAAATTATCTCAAATAAAATTCAAGGATTAATTCCTCTTGAAATTACTTTTAATGCCAGTGAATCAAGAGATCCAGAAAAACAAATTTCAAATTATCAATGGAATTTTGGTGATGGTACAACAACAACTACAGCAGATCCCATACTATCTCACACATATAATGTGGAAGGAGTTTTTAATGCTTCTGTGACTGTTGTTGATTCAAAGGGAAAATCTTCAGTGGCATCTATTACAATCACTGCAATTGATCCAAATAAAAAACCTGTGGCCGCTGTTGACAGTAACATTCAAACAGGGATGCTTCCTCTTGTAGTAACATTTAGTGCTGGTCGTTCTCACGATCTTGATGGAAATATTGTAAATTATGCCTGGAACTTTGGTGATGGAAAAAGTGTTGCCGCCTCAACTTCTCCTACAATAATCCATACATTTGAAAATATCGGAACATACAATACAGTATTAACTGTAACAGATAATTTAGGTAAAACTGCAACTGACAATATTCAAATTGTAGTTAGTAATGTTCAAAACTATGCACCTAAGGCCTTTATTGTACCTAATTTAATTGAAGGTGTGGCCCCATTTACTATTGATTTTAATAAAGGAAATTCCTACGATATCGACGGAGAAATTGTTAAGTATACTTTTTATTTTGCTGATGGAACAAATCAAGTATCAACAAATGGATTAGCAAGTCACCAATATACAAGAGGTGGAAACTACGATACCTACGTAGTGGCAGAAGATAATATTGGCGCTCAAACAATATCTGCTAAAGTAAGAGTTTTAATAAAAGAAAAACCAGTAGCAAGATTTAATATCAATCCTGATTACGCTGGCCCCGCTCCATTTGAAATAACTATGGATGCTTCTTCTTCTTTTGATCCAGATGGAACTATTGTTGAATATTGTTGGAATTTTGGAGATGGCAACATTAATCAATGTACCACTGAAAAAATTATAAAACACGTGTATACTACTAATGCTAAATTTAATGTTACGTTAACTGTAAAAGATAATCATGGTCTAACTAATATTTTAACAAACGATGTGATCATCGAAAGACCAGGTAATATTATACTTTCTAATCCTACAATAGAGGGTTATGATTGTTCAGGAGCATCTGTCACTCTATCTCCTGATAAACAACAAATTAGTGTTCTATTTAACAACTATACTGCTACTATTAACGATGGAACTGATACCACTTCTACATATAAGAGAAGCTCATGTAATATAGCTATTCCGGTGAAAGTACCAGCAGGAAAATCAATTACACTATATAACATTAATTATCGTGGATACTATTATGCTCCAGCGGGAGTTATTGCATCTTTTCATGCAGAACATTTTTTTGCAGGCAATAGTTTTGGGGAAAATATTTCTCAAAGCTGGGGTAATTCATATTCATTAGAAGAAGGTAATTACTATCTTTCACGCTCTGTTGAACAAACATCAGAGGTTTGGTCAAAGTGTGGTGATGATGTTATTTTACGTTCTAACACTAGCATCGCTATTAATGATTACGGAAGTGCTTATCGGGAATATAGTTACATTAATCTAGACTCATTAGATCTTTCGGGAGCAATAACTTATCATATTAAAGTTAGAAACTGTCCTAACAACTAAGAGATTATTAAGATAGGCCCTAAACAAAATCAATAAATAAAGGATTGTTATTGTGATCACCTATTATCTGGAATATATTTCAGTACAATTTCTCGTAATGATCCATTATCTCTAAATTCGCAAAGATATATTCCTTGCCATCTACCAAGTAATATTTTTCCTTCAGAAACAATAGTTGTTAGAGATTGATGTAAAAGAGCAGACTTCATATGTGAGGGAGAATCATCACTTCCTTCTAAAGTATGAGTTATAAACTTTAAATTTCTGGGTGCCAAATGATCAAAAAAGTTTTCAAGATCATTTTTGGCCGTAGGATCATAGGCCTCAGATATAGTAAGGGCACAGCTTGTATGCATGATAAATATATGTAATACTCCCTCTCCATTAATTCGTTCTTCACTAATTATAGAGGAGAGTTTTTCATCTAACAAATTGGTTATATTAATAAAACCATCACATTTTGTTTTTATCGATAGAGTTGCTAAATTATTTTTATTTTTCATAAATTATTTACAAATACTTTCTAGCGTATGAATTTTATTATTAAAAATTTTACCAGCGATCATCTCTCTTTCAACCCATTTTTGATTTAAACTTAACTCTTTAGTTGAGTTGCTGTAATAATCAAATCTATTTGTTAGAATTTCTCCATGTAAAAGCTCATCTTTACAATATTTTTTTCTTACAATAGAATGAAATCTTTCAATCTTTTCTTTATTATCATACATAGCACATGGATTATATAATTCATCCATATAAGCATTTATATAATCTCTCCAATCAATTTCGCGAACCAATTCCCATTTTCCACTGCTATTCTTCTTAAGTCTAGGATTATCTCCATAACACATGGATTTATACATTTCAAAGCCTTGCCAGTTGGCCTCTAAATCTCCATAAGACAGAAGCTGCCCCATTCCCATACCGATAAAATATCTTTCAGATGAGTAGCCTAATTTTAAGACTTTTTCTAAGCGCTCTTCTTCTGACAGATGTTTTCTTTTTAATAGCGAAATATAGTTAGCAAAATAAATAATACCCAAACCTAAAGCATGATCAATTTTATCAGGGCCAATATAATAACCATTCATATTAATAAATCCACCCATATAAGGAATATTATATTTATTATATATGGCCGGATAAACTTTTGCTTCTCTCCAAATGTTATTGCTATTAATTAAACGTTCATATTCTTTTTTTGATAAATTTCCTTTTTTAGGATATCTATCTATCTCTCCAGAGTGTATTACCCATTCAATGATATTATCTTTCTTATTACTTTTGGAATACATCCTTCCTACCATTTCCATCACAGCACTATTGCAATTTTTTGGTATTATTAGTTTGTTAACTTCATTAAGAACGTTTTTAAAATTTTCGTTAGTTTTGACATTGACAGCATCAATAGAATCTTCCAATAAAACATTCATACTTAAAAAAGAATCTAAATCAGCAGCAAAGGTGGGATTAAAATGAAGAGGGGTAAAAAAACTAAGAACTAAAACACAAAAAATAGTAACTCTTAAAACATTCATAATAATAGTCTCCAAAAACAAAACAATCAAATAGGGTTAATATTTTATACAAAAAACTTCAGCAAATAGATTTTTAACAGCTGATAGTTAATAACTGATTATAAATAAAAATACAAAGATTTTTATCATTAATTAGAAAAGCGACTCAAATTTTTCTCACTAAACAAGCAAATTTTGCATTTTTTTCATCTTTTTTGGGGGTTCCATGAATATGATTTATTATATTTGTATGTCTAAATATTCAGTGAAGAGTATTTATAAAATGATGCTATTTATATTAAAAAATTTTAATGGAGTTAAAAATGCTTAAAGTAACTTTATTTACCTTTCTCCTATCTCTTATGTCACCGACTATGGTTTTTTCACTAGTACCCAAGGATTCAAATATTCCAAAAGATGAAATTGAAAAAGCTAAATTAAATGATGTGGATGTTGGAAGAAAAATTGTTGAATATGCTATAACAGTATGTGAGAAAGATTTAGATAAGAAAAGCATAAAACGAATAGGATATATACATGATCCAAAAAATCCTAAACCTTTTAATGATAAAAATTTTGAAAATTTTTATAAAAGTTTTTGTAGGCAAGAAGCGGAAAAAAAATTAACAGAGTACATGCAATTGAAGATCAAGAGAAATAGGGACTTAATTACAGCTAGCGCTTTATCAGCTTCATGTGATAAAGCAGTGGGTACTGATAATTCACCAATTGGCCCAATATTAAGTCCTCTTTGTGATAAAGCGGCCGAAAAAATATGTGCTGAAACTAAAGCAAGAGTTTCAGAATTAGAGGCGGAGCTCGCATCCTATAAATCAAGAGCAATACCAGCAGCACCAGCTCCACTTGATACTCACAGTATATCACCCGTCAAAACAACTTCACCCATGGAGCAATTTTTAAGTGCAAAAAGTAAAGTTGATTTTATCTACTCAAAAAAACCACCAAGAGGATTTTCTAATGATGCTGATGGAATTAGACTTTTTGAACAAATGAGAGCTTTGTCAGCTCAATTACCCCCGTCAACACAACAACCTGAATCTCTCGAATATGAATATTCTCCGGCCAGTGATTTTAAGCAAGTATTAGAAAAATTATCGTTATACTCTAACGAGGAAATCTATACCATTTTAAATATGATGGTCAAAGGATTAGATAGCGATCTTGCAGGTGTAGAAGTTAGCGATTCTCGCGTACAAAATTTACAACAATTAAAAACATTACTAAATGGGGTAAAAGCAAAAACTGATAATAGTAAATTAGAACAGGCAGAAACAAGATTTAATGATCAAGCAGCAGAATGGAAGCGTGTATTGGCCGACATCTCTTCAATAAACATAAAAAAAATATTTAATCTTTTAAACTCAAGACAAGTAAATCCAAATGATGATGAATTACTAGCACAATTTAGAAAACCTACAACTAAATCAGATACAGTTGGTTCCATGCCTAGACATGTAGTGGGTGGCCAGAAAATGGCAGAACCAACTGATATTTTTAATGCTTTTTCTAATATGCAAGCAAGAAAAAAAGAATTAAATAGCATAACTGATAATAAATCAGTTCAAGCAGGAAGTGGATCATCATCTTCAGTTGTTGATCATAGTAGAATTAATTCATCTGCAAAAGCAATAATTTCAGATTATACTATCAATGGATTTTCAAACATAAATAAGGCATTAAGAAAGACTCCTCTTAGTAGAAAAGATACTAACTATGTAAATCACCTTAAAAATGCACTTAATGCAATTTCACCATTTACTAGTACTGTTTTTAGAGGAGATAACATCGCTGATATACCAGGGTTTGAAGAAAGAGTCGGTGCCACTCTAAGCGTACCTTCTTTTTGGAGTACCAGTAAAGATAAAGCTGAAGGAGAAAAATTTTATAGAGTGGTGGCCACTAAAAAAGACAGCAAACCAAGACTTTTCATAATAAATAGTAAAAATGGTAAAGATATTACAAATTTATCTGCAAGACCTAAAGAACAAGAGGTTCTTTTTAAGACTAATTCTAAATTTACAATTAGTAAAATTGACGGTGATAATATTTATTTAGATGAAGTAGTAGATTCACCATCTTCAACTGCTTCAGCAGCATCTGCTAAAAAAGAGAGCTATACTGATCTAGTAGTTGCTGATCTAGCTGCTACTACAGATGTAAATGTAGCTTCTCAAACATTATTAAGTGATACTCTTCCAAATAACACCAAAGAATTATTAGATGAAGTTATCTCCGCAATGAAAGATGATTTATTCGGATTAAATGAAAAATGCAGTCCTTCGCAGTTAGCAGAGGTAGCTATG
Organism: Oligoflexia bacterium; assembly: GCA_015232015.1. GTDB lineage: Bacteria > Bdellovibrionota > Bacteriovoracia > Bacteriovoracales > Bacteriovoracaceae > JADFZW01. Next base: position 8,863 of record JADGAM010000033.1, read on the forward strand.
CTTCGTAACGCCGTAGCAGACAAGTTAATTATATATTCAAAACATGATGGTATGGATTCAATTGAAAGAGAATTTATTACTTCTAGTGAATATAATAAATTCTTAAGCAATCCTTCAAATATGCTTTGTATTTTAGCACTAGATGTTTTAGCTCAGGCAAAAACTGCCCCTGGTAGTGAAAGTGCAAAACAACTTATGAGTGTTGGAGAGACTACCCTTGGTAAAATGCTTTATCATGGACTGTCTAAAAATCCACAATTTCTAGAAGCACAACCATTAAATAAACGTATGTCTGGTAAAGAGACTTCCCAAGATGTTTTAAATAGTTACTTGGCCCAAAAAAATATTTCAAAATCTTTTGTCCCAGTGGTAAATGCTGCTAGAAGTGCTTATGTTTCATACTTAAATAAAAAAGCAGTTGTTAGTACAAACGCCACACCATACAAAAGTACTTCTTGGACCGATGGTACATACCAAAATAGATACACTAGCATTCTAAATAAAATTAAAAATATGCCTATAAATACTTTGATTCAAAACAGGACGGGTGCAAATGAAATTAATATGACAGTTGGGTTAAAAGCTGGGTTTAGCAAATTAGCAGATAAAATGAAGGTAAATCCTAGTTCTATAACTTATGAAACTTTTCTTAAGGAAATTACTAAATCACCATGGATTTTAAGTTCAGACGTAGCTCACTTACTTTTAGACCGAGCACATTTGTTTACAGCACTTAAAAAAGATAGAGCAATAAAAATAACCTTCCAAAACAAAGAAGTAACTTTTAAAGAATTATTTGATGATATAATTTCTGATTTAACAAGAAATCCAAGCAAAGAAAAAAATCTGATTGCAGAACAAATGTTTATAAGACTTCAGGTAATGGATGATTATATAAATGGAATTGATCAAAATGCACTAGCAGAAAAAAGTATAATAAAAAAAGTACCAGTAAAACCCGCTCAAAAATGGATATTAAAGGATGGACATAATGGGCGTTATACAAAAAAATAACTAGTCGCCGGCACTTTCTCGCCGGCAACTAACTAATCAATTAAAAGAATAACTAATCACTACCCTATTAAAACAATCCTCTTCAATTTTGTAATTCGCTTGCGCAATAAAAATAGCAAAAATAACCAGTTATAATAGTTTTTTTTGAATTTTTTTATAAGAAAGTAATTTTTTCCTTGACCATTCAAGCATTCTATTGAATACTATAGTGTGTGAAAAGAAAATTTGACCGTAAATCGGTGCTCAAAAATAAATTGAACACCTCCTTACTTATATTATTAGTTTTCTTATTAATTGATACTTATTAAGTGATACTATTGATACTGGAGAGATTATGTTTAAAAGATATTTTTATATTTTTGTTTTGCTTGTGACATACACTTACCATATTGGAGTTGCAAATTCCAAAATGCTCACTTATGAACAACTTGTTCAAGAGGCACTTGTTCATTCACCAATATTAAAGCCAAGTGATGCCAAGTTAAATGTAATGGAGAAATCAGTAAAGCTTAACAACTCGTACTATTTTCCAACTTTTGAAATAAAACAAAAATATTTAAATACCACTGGGCCAGTAAATGCTTTTGGAATGAAATTAACAAAGAAAGAGTTAATGGCCTCTGATTTTCAAAATATTGATAAATTAAATACTCCTGATTCCGAAAATATTCATCAAACAACTCTATCTGTTTACATTCCAATAGATATTTCCGGCAGTATAAGTGCTAATAAAAATGTTATTGATAATCAAAATAGTGCAACGGAGTTTGAAAAAAAATGGGTAGAGACTGAAATTAAAAAAAATCTTTATGCTCTTTATTATACCAATTTAAATTTAATGAAAATGGAGGATTTTCTTAAAAAAGAGCGAAAATTTCTCGAAGGTGTAGCAAGGGCATACGATATAAAAAGTTCTGAAAATAAAAATAGGTATCTAACTTACAATCAGGCGAGAATAATTTTAGAAAATATTGCAGAAGGAATTAACTCTACAAAAGTGGAGAGAAATAAAATTTTAGAAAGCGTAAGATATATTTGTGGAGTCGAAGATGTGGAACTTGCAAGTGTGCTCCCCAAAGAACTTGATATAACAAATATGAGCGCTGGACAAGAAGCTACATTTTATCGTTATGATCTCGAATCTATGAAAAAAATGATGGACGCTGCCTCTGCCTCTATAATTAAAGAAGAAAAAAATTATTGGCCAAGCTTGGGTGCGTTTGCTGAATACAACATCACTACTGGAAAATTTGATCATTATGCAAAAGATAGAACCGTAGGAATAGGACTAAACTGGAGTTTTGGGATGTCTATACCAGCATCAGTATCTTTGGCCAAGGCCAATTTTGTGTTGTCTAAAACTAACTATGAAAGCAAAAAGACCAGTGTATTATCAGAAGTAAAAAAATTAAAAGATGAATTAGAACAACTTAAGTACGCCATAGAAAGCATAGAAAAAAAACACAAACTATTCGAAGAGAATAAAAAGATTTTAGACTATCAATATAAACGAGGTTCTGTTGAGCTCTACAACATGCTAGATAATTTTACTCATTATTTACAAAACTATTCAGAATTACAAAATAAAAAATCGGAATATAGGTCAAAATTAATAAGTTACACATTAAATTTCCAGCAAGGGGTTAAATAATGAATGTTACAGTAGGAATGGCCGGTAAAATTGCAAAAGAGTTTATTAACTCCAAACTAACACTCTTATTTATTCTTGTAGCTCTAATTATGGGGGCATTTGCCATATTTATGACTCCCAAAGAAGAAGAGCCACAAATAAAAGTGCCGATGATAGATATTTTTATTCCAGTGCCAGGATATTCCCCTGAAGAAGTTGAGAAACGAGTAACCAATCCTATTGAAAAAGAGATGACTACCTTGCTATCAATTAAACATGTTTACTCTACCTCACTAGAGAATGCGGCATTAGTTACAGTTAGATTTGAGGTGGGTGAAGATTTAGAAAATTCTTTGGTCAAAGTTCATCATAAAATGATGGCCCTAAAAAACATCTTACCTAAAGAGGCGTTAAGTCCCACAATAAAATCATATACTATTGATGACGTTCCTTTTTACACAATAACATTTTATTCCGACAAATATACTTCTTCGCAAATAAGATACAAAATTGTACCTTTAGCTAAAAAGCTTCAAGAGATTAATGGCATTAGTGACCTCTCTTTTATTGGAGGAGAGAGAAAAATTTTAAAGATTACTCCTGATTTAAAAAAGCTAGAAAATTTAGGAGTTACTTTAGTTGAATTAAAAGATGCGGTTGAAAAATCAGACTCGGCCTATGTTATAGGCGCAATTCGAGAGAGATCACCTGAACCCATTATGGCAGTTGGATCTTATTCGCAGACAATAGATGATGTTGGAAATATTCCAATAGGACATCGTTATGGGAAAAGTATTAAATTAGGTGAAGTGGCAAAAATAAATTTTGGCTACGATTTAGTTAAATCTCATGTTTTGTACGGAAAGGAGATGTTGCCAGCGGTTACTATAGAGTATGCTAAGAAAAAAGGAACAAATGCTACTATTCTAGCTTCGGAGCTTAAAAATAAACTTATAACACTCACATCACTTAATAGTTTCGATAAAAATATAAAATATGAGGTAACTAGAGATTACGGTTTCACCGCTAAAGAAAAATCAAATGAACTATTAGAGCATTTATTAATTGCTACTATCTCGGTAATGGTACTAATTGCATTAACTATGGGAATTAGAGTATCTTTAGTGGTAGGGATTGCAGTACCAGTTACACTTGCTATGACTATTTTTATTTATTATTTATTGGGATATACCCTTAATCGAGTAACTCTCTTTGCTTTGATCTTCTCTATTGGTATTTTAGTTGATGATGCAATTGTGGTTGTAGAAAACATTTATCGCCATCTTTCCCTTGGGATTCATAAGACAAAAGATGTTGCAATTATAGTTGCAACTGATGAAGTAGGAAATCCAACTATTTTGGCCACACTTACTGTGATTATGGCCATAATGCCTATGGCGTTTGTTGGTGGTCTGATGGGGCCATATATGCGACCAATTCCTATAGGCGCTTCTCTTGCAATGATATTTTCTTTGTTTATTGCTTTCATAATCTCACCTTGGGCCGGAAAACGTATTATTAAAGAAGGTGCTCATCTAAATCATAATCATGATTCTTCATCTTCAAATAAAGGTGGAATATTGAGCAGATTGCTCAGTCGATTATTGAGAAGTGTAATGACATGGACTATTAGTAAAAAGAGCAACTCCATAATAGTGGCGGTGATAGTAATTTTGATGTTATCTGGATCAATATCACTGGTTGTTACAAAATTAGTAAAAGTTAAGATGTTACCCTTCGATAATAAATCAGAGTTTCAAATTTTAGTAGATCTTCCTCCTGGAACTAATTTGAATCAAACCAAAGAGTTTATGAAAGAGATGAGTGGAACTCTTTATAATTATCCTGAAGTAAAAAATGTTCAAACATACATTGGTACTGCTGCCCCTTTTAATTTTAGTGGGATGGTTAAACACTCCTTCATGCGCTCATCTTCCTACAAGGCAGATATTCAAGTTAATTTGACTGATAAGCATTTAAGAAAAATTCAAAGTCATGAACTGGTTAATAAAATTCGTAGTGACCTTGCAAAAAAATATGAATCATTAAAAGATGTAAAAATCAAACTTTTAGAAATTCCTCCAGGCCCTCCGGTTATGTCAACTTTGCTGGCAGAAATATACCATAGTGATAAAGGTGAACAACAGAAGGCAACTGCTGACTTAGCACAAATTTATAAAAATACTGATGGCGTAGTGGAAACAGACACTAGTATAGAACCAACTCAGAAAAAGATTCTTTATGATTTTAACAGAAGCAAAGGAATGCTTCACGGGGTTCCTCAAAATTATGCAACATCTACGGTACTCATGGCCTTAGCAGATTTAAACCTATTTCAAATGCATATTGCAAATGAAGAAGAGCCAGTATTTATGAGAATGGATCTAAGAGATCAAACTAAATCTTCTGATGAAAAAATACTCGGGTTGCTTGTTCCCTCGGTTGAAGGAGATAAAGTTCCACTAAAGAAATTGATGGACATTAAAAAAGTATCAACAGAAACGCCAATCTATCATAAAAATTTGAAAACAGTTTCTTATGTTATGGCCGAAGTTGCTGGTATTGAGGAGAGTCCATTCTATGCAATATTGAAAATGCAAGATCAACTAAAGGGAAAATTTAATGTGACTTATGCTAACCCTAATAATGTTCCAAATGATAGCGAGCTGCCTATCTTAAAATGGGATGGAGAGATGGATATTACCTTGGAAGTCTTTAGAGATTTAGGAATTGCCTTTTTTATAGCTATAATTCTAATCATGATTTTAGTCATTGGATGGTATAACTCCTTCACACTTCCTTTTGTTATTATTTTGCCTATTCCTCTAACTTTAATTGGAATTTTACCGGGACACTATTTTATGAACTCCTTCTTTACTGCAACATCTATGATAGGATTCATTGCCGGCGCAGGGATAACTGTTAGAAACTCGATTATCTTAGTTGATTTTATCGAGATGAAGAGACAAGCTGGTAGTTCTTGTATGGACGCAGTTATTGACTCTACTATTGTAAGATTTAGACCAATTATTTTAACTGCTATGGCAGTATTAGTGGCGGGATTTGTAATTATTTTTGATCCAATCTTTCAAGGTTTAGCAATAAGCTTAATGAGCGGGGCAATCGTTTCAGCAATACTTTCTATTCCACTAGTTCCAATACTTTATTATTGGGTTACAAAAAATAAAATAATAACAAAAAAAATATGAATATATGATACTGATTATTGCTCAAAAATAAGGAAAACGTATGTTTGAAAATTATCAAATTTATCTTATGCCCACGATTATCATTTTATTTTTTGGTTGGAGATATTGGCGTTTTAAACGAGTTAAAATGAGAATGCCAGAGCTAATAAATGATGGTGCTCAAATTATTGATGTGAGGTCACCAGAAGAATTTGCTTCTGCTGCTAATCCTTTAAGCAAAAATATACCTCTTGAAGATATTTCTAAAAGAATAAAAGAATTAAATCCACAAAAGCCAATCATACTCTGTTGCGCCTCTGGTGGAAGGAGTGGGATGGCCTGTAGGATTTTAAAATCAAATGGCATTAAAAATATTATCAATGCAGGTTCATGGCAAAATACTTTAATAGAGAACTTGTAAAAAGATAATAGTGAATAGTGAATAGTGAATAGTGAATAACAGAAAGTGAAAGGGCCTAAACCATACAAAAAAACTTTCAGTAAATATGTAACACACCTAGGATGGTCTATGAAAAATATATTTATCTATTATATTTTTGTCTTAAGCTTGGCCCTTTCCTCCTGCTAGATGGCGGCCCGACCATCAATTTTTCCTTTGATAACTTAAATAAAAATAAAATTATCAAACCCTTTTTAAAGCAGTCTAACACGAATTTTTTTAAGGAACAAGAAGGAATAATAATGAATTGTAATAATTGAAGATGAATTTTATAATTAGCTAATCAAATATTTATTGTAAGTCGGTGTCATTAAGTAACTTGAGTAATGAATTTATTTCCTTTTGTTCTTTTAAATAAAAATTTGCACTACTATTTCGAGAAACCCCAATTTTAATTTTTATGAGGTTTTTATTTTTCAATTCAAATATAGATTCATCAGTATTATCGTCACCAACAAAAAGAGCATGTTTTAGTTTATGTTTTCTCATGATTTGATTTAAAGCGATTCCTTTGTTTATTTTTTTAGAGGGCAAAATATTTACAACATCTTTTCCAAGGATCATTGTTTCGTTATTGGTTAAGAGAGGTTTGATTGTATTGACCAATTTTACAATTCTAGTATTTGACTGATTTTTTTTTATAAAATGAATGGATAGTGAATATTTTTTATTCTCAATAAAATATTTTTCTTTATCAAAGATATCATTGAGATTATTTGAAAGGATTAAGCAACGTTTTTTCCATTTATCTTTTTCCTTTATTTTTGTATAATTAGATTCTAATCCATGATTGCCAACTATGGTTAAAGATAATCTACCTAAAATTAATTTTGTACTTGAGATACTTCTTCCAGTGATTATGGCAATTTTATATTTTTTTATTTTATTTATTTTTGCCAACAAACATTTAGTAGTATTTGGAATGTAGGCCTTAGAAGGATCTTCAACGAGAGGTGATAATGTGCCATCAAGATCAAACGCAATGAGAGTTTTTTTTGTCTTAAATATATTAAGTACATTACTAACACTGGAATCTAAAAAATATTTCATAAATGTAATTTTCCTATGATTTTATTTCTTCTTCTTACTCTTGCAGAATCCATTAACATTCTACCCGCCCATCTATAAACGTTAAATTCTTGAATGTAGCTTCGCATGCTTTGCATACGTTCTTTTTGTTCACTCAAACTCATAGATAATGCTTTATTGATTGCATGAGAACATTGTTCTATATCGTAAGGATTAACAATTATAGATTCTGGTAGTTCTTGTGCTGCCCCTGTAAATTGGCTTAAAATTAATATGCCTAACTCGTCATCTCTTGCAGCAATAAATTCTTTAGCAACTAAATTCATTCCATCATGTAGGCTACTGACATAACAAAAATTTACCGCCCGGTAATATTCAAACACCTCTGGAGGTTCATGATGTTGAGATAGTAATATTATTGGTTGATAATTATCATTTGAAAATCTATGATTAATTTTCTGAGCAAGACTATGTACTTCATTTGAAAATCTTTGATAATTATCGATACTACTTCTAGTAGGAGCTGCTATTTGTATAAATACAAATTTCCCAATCCAATTAGGATAAAGCTCAAAAAAGCGTTCTATTGAATAAAATCTTTCTAAAATACCTTTAGTATAGTCCATTCGATCTATTCCAAGACCAAGAAGAATATTGCTAGCTAAATTATGTTTTATTCTAATTTTACTTGAACATTCCTCAATTGATAAAGCATTCTTACTCCACTTCACAGGATATTCAATTGAAATTGGGTAGTTGTTTACAGCAGTGAGGTTACCCTTAAAAGAAATTGTAGAATTTGCTCTATCAATTCTACATTCCAACAATCTGTCTACGGTATCAATAAAATTATTGCAGTGAAATTGTGTATGAAACCCAATGATAGTACTTCCTAGCATTCCTTCTAATATTTCTTCTCTCCAAGGACAAATTCCAAATGATTCAGGATTAGGCCAGGGGATATGCCAAAAGGTAATAATAGTGGCCTCAGGTAAAAGTTCGTTTATAAATTTTGGTAATAAGGCAAAGTGATAATCTTGAACTAAAATAACTGGATTTTTAGTTTTAGCTTCTTCTTTGATTGCTTTTGCAAATTTTTTATTCACATTCAAATAGTGAGTCCAATCTGACTTACGAAAAATTGGTCTTACATGAGCAATGTGACATAGAGGCCAAAGTCCTTCATTTGCAAAACCATAGTAATATCCCTCCTCTTCTTCTTTGCTTAACCACACTCTTCTCAAGGTGTATGCAGATTCGTCTGGAGGTACTGCTAATCGATCATTACTGTCAACTACTGCTTTATCTGCTGAACCACTACCATGTGCGATCCATGTTCCAGAACAAGCTCTCATAACAGGTTCCATGGCCGTGACAACTCCACTAGCTGGAAATTGCACTTCAATTTTATTTTCATTATAGGTGTGTATATATGGTTCACGATTTGAAACGATAATTACTTCTTCACCAGAAAGTTCTCTTTGTAATATTCCCTTTAATGCTTTGGGGGTCCAACTTATTCTAACTTCATCTCTAAAACGTCTTTCTTTCTCTAGCTCAGTAACCATGTTACGAAGATCTTTTATAATTGGATCAAATTCAGGTGAGTGGGTTGATGTTTGCTTATCAAGGAGAATATCTCCTTGTAATAAAGATCTCATACCTTTTATTAATCCAAAGATACTTATTCTAGCAATAACGATGGTTATGAGAGAAATTATAAAACCAAGTGCTGCAAAAAAATACATTATATATTTTTTTGTTACAGCACTTCTTTTATCTATAAAACTAAGGTCGTGTAAAATTATTATCTGTCCTATTTTTTTGTTATCTTGATCTAATATGGAATGAGCTGCTATAAAAATAGGGCCACTTTTAATATTTTTATATTCATTGTAATCATCAGATTGAGAGCAAGTTATTTCTTCAGGAAAAGTGCTGGTTTTAATAAGCATTTTATTGTTAAGATCACAAAAAGCAATTGCATTTAATCTCTCATCTTGAGTTACACGATTAAATAACTTTTCTATTTTCTTTTTGTCTTTAACGCTTAATAAATCAATTAATGATTCATTAAGTGTTGAAGAAATAAGTTTACTTCTAATTTCTACATCTTTGGTAAACCATTTTAGTGTTAATGAATCAACAAGAGGAACCACAGCGTATGCTATTATGCCGATTGCTAGAATAAGTGGAAGTATAAATTTCAATATTATTTTCATTAATGCCTTCTTTGAGAATTAAGGGCCTAGAAAAAAAATAATGTCTTTATTCAAATTTATTTCTTATTGGGAACAAATTTTAATTGTAAAATATCTTTTAGCGCCCAAACAAAACTAGAATTAGTCCATAAAAATCCTTGTTGAGGAGGATACTTGCTTTCATCTACTTCTGGTTTGGATAATTTGTCAACATCCATTCTTTCATATATAGCACCATTTTCAATGTAAACTTTTGCAATAAGATTTGTCCATTTTTGTGCTATTCTTTTAGCATCATCTTCGTATCCATAATTTTTCAGTCCTTGCATTGCTATCATTTGAAATGGGGCCCAGCCATTATTTCCATCCCACTGATGAGGAGATGATGTGAGTTCTGACGACATTATGCCACCATTTTTTTCCAGAATAGTTAGTTTTTCTCTAATTAATTTTGCTTTATTTGCATCAACCATTCCTACATACAGGGGAGTAAAGGTGTCTGCTGAAAGTATTGGAATTCTTTCACCAGTTTTCAAATTATAGTTGTTATAGCAACCCTTCTCCGCATTCCATAAATATTTGTCCATTGATTCATGTCTTTGGTTATAACGTTTTTTAAAATCAAGTGAATCACTAGAAATATCTAATTCATTAGCAAAAAATTCTAAATCTTTTTCTGTTTTATACAGCATTGAATTTAATAAAACACCAGCAGTTGAGCTTGTTTCTTTTCCTAGTGTTTCTGTAAAATCAAGACCGGATTCAGCACTGGCCCTTACATCTCGATATGAGTTACCAAGTTTACTTTCATTATCAAAACTATGTCTTTCCGGACGAGGTAAATTAATCGAATCCCAGTGATGATTTAAACCTGTCTTTTCATCATAACGTGTATTGGAATTCATCCAAAAATTTTTATAGTCTAATTTTAGTAATGGATAGGCCCTTTTAGCTAACCAATCTTTTATTTGTTTTATTCTTTTAAAATCATTTATCTTTGTGGCCTCTAAGATTGAAGCATCATAAACTTCCTTTATTAGGCTAGATAAAAAAGGTGGTTGTGATCTTGATAAATAATAATCTCGACCTCCATTTGGGACTAATCCAAATCTTTGAATAAAATCCAAAAAGTTTTCAACTTGCATCTGCGCTATTTCTAAGCGGCCAGATGAAAGAAGTCCTTTAACTCCAAAATATGAATCCCAATAATATGGTTCTTGGAATCGTCCGGCAGGTATGATTACAGGGTAAGGTGTTTTTAAAAGACTGCTATTTTGATGAGGAGATGTTTCTTTAACTAAATTATTCCAATTATTTTCAATATAGTTAAAAGTTTTTTTTAGATTTTTGTCTTGAGTATGTATGCTCCATTTAGGATATACTAAATTATGTGCCGATCTCAACTCTTGAGTAAAATCATAGGTGTTTGAAATATAGAAATTGAGATATGCTTTTCTTCCTATTTTATGTAGAGACAATTTATCTAAAGATGGATTTTCTTTGATAGCTTTTTTTATCGCTTGTTTTGCTTTTCTGCATGCTCTATTTTGAAAAAATGCTTTTTTTGAAGTAGATAACTTTTTAGGTCTAGCATCTGACAGTAATTTATAATCTTCAAATGCTGCCAAAACTCTTGCCTCTTCTAATAGTTTATCCGATACCCCAGATGAAGGGGTATTTTGAGGCAATTTAGCTTGTATTACTGGTTTTTTAATTGGTAAATGAAGTGTTTGAATTTTTGGTATCTGAGGATAAAAAAGATTACTTTTTATTTGGCGGAGTAATTCTATACTAGATTTCCATTCTATAAATTCATTATCTCGTTGAAACCAAATTATTTTTTCATTAGCATTAGGTTTACAATATTCATCTTTTGATGAATGAACCAGAATATCTCGATTAAATATATCATTATTTAGTTGTTCAACCCAAGCTGTTTTTCCTAGGGCAGTAGATGAACAACATGCATCTTTTGAAAGTTGAACTTTATCATTATTACTGTAAGAGAGATTTAAATTTAGAAAATTTTCCAGTGAAAATGTAATAATAACAATAACTATTAATTTAAAAAAATAAGTTGAGAGAGTTCTGTTTTTGTTTTTCATTTAGTGGTCCTTGATCTTATATATATTTAATTTAATATACTTGCCGTTATCTCCATAAAATTATTTCATTAATAAATTAACTCATTAAAGTTATAAAAATAGAAGTAACTATAAATGCTAAAAAAAATTTTTTCGCCAATAAACGAGGAATCTGAAAAAGTTGTAAAACTCATATGACTCATATGACTTCCCTGAAAATGATATATCATGAATTTTTTAATTGCAATAATTAAATTTTACAGTAATTATTTTGATATCAAAACAATTACTACAAATATCTGCACAAAAGAAATTATAGTATGAAATATTTATTTGAAAAACATACCCTGCTACTTATAGAATCATTAACCTTTACCAAAACTTTATTTGCATTCGACTACGATGGCACACTAACCCCACTAATTAGTGATTATAATAAAACAAAAATATCAGAAAAAATAATAGAACAACTTACTCTGCTAAAAACATTTACACCAGTGGCCATCATTTCAGGAAGAAATACCAAGGATTTAAAAGAAATAATGAAATTTAAACCAAATTATCTTGTTGGTAATAATCGTTTAGTTGGCCTTAGCAAAGGAAATAATGTTGATTCAAAATTCGAGAAGATATGTAGAAGTTGGTATAATGATATCAGAGAGAGATTATTTTCTGGTGAAAAAAACGAATTAGGAATATCGATTGAGAATAAAAAATATTCAATAGCTATTCACTATAGGAAATCAAGACAAAAAAAAATTGCCAAAAAATGGATTCAAGATGTTCTTGCTGAACTTTCTTTTTCACCCAAAATTGTTTGGGGAAAATCTGTCGTAAATATAATTCCAATGGGTGCTCCTCATAAAGGCGTTGCTCTATTAGATGTTATAGAAAAGAGCGGATGTAGAAATGCCTTTTATATTGGAGATGATATAACAGATGAAGATGTTTTTAATCTTCATAATTATAATATTATCAAAGTTCGAATTGGATTTAAAAAAAATTCAGCTGCAAAATATTATATTAAAAATCAAAAAGAAATTAAAAGTTTACTTTCCTTTTTGACTGAATCATTCATGAAAAATGATAAAGGACGCTAAATGTGACTTACTTACAAAATATTAAACAAAATAGCGAAATGGAATTACTTGTACAAATAAGTATTAAAATGCAGCAATTGAATAAGAAGATAGAGAAACAATGTGGAATGAGTTTAACTCAATGGTATGTTTTAAATGCTTTAATAGATTTACCTGGAATCTCTCCATTTAAGTTATCATATTCAATAGGGATATCTCCTGGCTCGCTAACACAAACAATAAAAAGATTATTTAAAAAAAAATGGATAGTAATAATAAGTGATCCTCTTGATAGTAGAAAAAAATTAATTTCAATTACTAGAGATGGAAAAAACAGCAGAGATTTGATAGATAGTAAAATTTTACCATTACAAAGTCAGCTAATTACTTTAAGAAACTCAATAGAAGAATTAAAAAATATTTTAAACTCGTTTGATTAAAATTAAAAAATTATCTTATTTTCGTACTGAAACAAAGCAAAAGTAGCAATGGTAAGGAAAATACTAAGTAGGACAAATAAATGTTTAACAAAGCAATGAAAATATAAAATACTAAAAAAATACAATTGTAAAAGTTTCAATTAAGAAGGCCATATTAAACCTTCAATCCTTACTTAGGGCCTGTGAAATAATCTTGGATCAATATTATTTATTATAACAATATTTATTTCTATTGATTTTTATGAAAATTATTATAGCTTGAGGTGAATTTGTGGATAATTCAATTTTGATTCAGTTCCAGAGGAAAGAGGAGGCTTGCTTCCCGCAAGCCGCACGAATGACGAGGGAAGTGGATCAAAATTTACCAGGGACCTGACCTAAGTTACTTGACAAGAACCTTTCTCTGCTTATTCGTTCTCAAACAATTAGGAATCATTCTTATGAAAAATAATAATCTTTTATTGGAATTTATTAAAAGTGAAAGTGCATCAGGAATAATTTTATTTATTGCAACGTTAGTATCTCTTATCTTAGCAAATCTGGATTTTTCTAAATCATATCTTGTTTTTTGGGAAAATTCATTTGCAGGAATCTCCCTCTATGATGTTATAAATAATGGTTTGATGACCATCTTTTTTTTATTAGTTGGGCTTGAAATTGAAAGAGAATTTTATAACGGTGAATTGTCTTCTAAAAACGCTATCCTTCCAGTTTTGGCGGCCATTGGTGGAGTTATCTTTCCAGCATTTTTATATATAGCAATTAATTTTTCGAACAATAAGCTAAATGGTTTTGGCATTCCTATGGCCACAGATATTGCCTTCTTACTCTCGGTTTTGTTGGTGTTAGGCCACAGAATACCCCATGCAATGAAAATCTTTTTTATTGCACTTGCAATTGTAGATGATATCTGCGCGATCATTGTCGTTGCATTTTTTTATTCCTCTTCTATTGATTGGAGATTTTTGGCCTGTACTGGATTGATTATTTTGCTTTTGTTTTTTTTGAACAGGAAGAAAATTATGTTACTTCCAATATATTATGCGGGAGGTTTTTTACTCTGGTATTGCTTCTTAAAATCAGGAATCCATTCAACTATAGCAGGTGTTATCTTGGCGTTTTTGATTCCTTATTGTGAGAATAAAGAGCTTTGTCCATCCCATCAACTTCAAAAAAGATTGCACTATCCTGTTGCGTTCGGAATTATGCCACTTTTTGCTATGGCCAATACTGCCTTTCAAATTAATCTAGAATTGATATCAAGCTTATTTTCCAATAATTCATTAGGAATCATCATAGGCCTAGTTTTAGGCAAGCCAATTGGGGTTTCCTTGGCGGTTTTAGTAGGAACAAGAATAAATAAAGTAAATTTACCATCTGATATGTCCATGTTTCATATTATTGGTGGAGGAATCCTTGCCGGAATTGGATTTACAATGTCGATATTTATTTCCTCAATAGCATTTACTGATAAGCAAATGATTGAGAGCTCAAAATTAGCAGTTCTTGTATCTTCTTTAATAGCTGGTTTAGGAGGTTATTTCTTCTTAAGAAAGATCAAAGTAAAAAAATAAAGAGTTTAGGGGTTCTGCTTTACCAATAGATACTACTACTCATAATTCATTAGCTCTCTTAATGCCAGTCCAAATACTATGTATTTGTTCAAAAATATTTATTAATTCAGCTGGAGTAGGCATGGGAATAATATCATTATCCATCTCTTTGTTTAAAAACTGTTGCATATATCTTGTAAATCGTTTGATATTTTGTTTACTCTTACTTTTATTAAAGCTTTCAAGGAACATAATTATGTCGGATAATACTCGAATGAATCTTCCATCTTGTAAGACAGCGGAGGATAACCCATTTCCTCCAATAACAGAATCAAATAAAACTATCTGCTGATTTACCGAACTAAATCTGAATGTAATATCGTTATTTTTACACTCAAGGACACTTAATAAATATTTTATACAAATTCCCTCTATTACTTTATCCAACTCCTCTCTCTCTTCGATAATTTTACCGAAACACCATTGCCAACCAAACGTACGAAAACTAATTGGATGTAGATATGGAAAAGCTTCCTTACTATTTATTGCTTGCTTAAATCTAGAGGTCACAGCTGCCAACGGTACAAACTTCTTTACTCCAGTTTTTAGATTAATTTCTTTATATCCATTCCACTTTTTATAAAAATTCCACATCCCAAAGGTAATTTCTCCTTCTTTAGGAAGTGTTATCTCTGGTGGTATAGGATCAATTGGTGAATAAAATTCATACCGTTCTATCCAATCTCCTCTAGTACTTAATGGTGCTTTTGTTTCCATTACGTATACAGATTTTACTTTTGTACACCATTTTTGAAGAGCGCTATTATCAACTATTTTATTTTGATCCGGATTTTGGTTTGGGCCCGGGGTTGGGTTTTGAACTTGAGATTGCTCTTGGCCTACATCTACATCTACGCCTACGCTGCTATCTTCATTGATGGGAGTGATGGGAGTGATAGGAGTGATGGGATTTGACATGATTGTGTTTTGTTGTTTTAAAGGCGTCCTAAATGATTTGGATTGCCACTCTTCTTGATAGGCCACTACTCGCCAACATAACCCCTTATGATCGAGATATATCCCCTCCGGGTGAGCATCTCGCATAAGACTATCCCGATTAATCCAAGCAACATCCTTCATTGTTTTTTGATCTATTAAAGGAATCTGACTGCCACCATCGAAATTACCACGAAATCCTACATGCGCCCAATAACGACCTTGCATAGAGATGGCACTACCATAGCTTGAGGCAAAAGAGGTCATTAGATTTCTAAGTCCAGGGAAGTGGCCAAAATATTTATTCATCATCTTAATAAAAAGTTTTTCATCACCTTTGGCGTATTCTTCCAACATCCCTTCCTGATAAGCGGCAATCATATGTCGTGAGCGTATCATCTCCAGATAAGTTGGGATTGCATGTGAATAGGTTGAATCTAGACGTAAAATACTAGCAGGATTTTTTAGCAATGCTCGTCCCTGAGGTGTTAGCGGTGCCTTTAATATCACCACTCCTGGATGTCCGCTACTTCGAGCAACTCGACCAATCCTTTGTAATAAATCTTGACGTAGAATTGGTAGATCGTTCATCAGGCAAACACCAAGTCCTTTAATATCTACTCCTAATTCAAGTGAACTAGTGGCAATCAAATTGAATCCTTCTCTTTTACAACTATTAAAAAAATTTTCGGTATTTCTTCTTTGAGTTGGAGGTAGATCGGCATCGTAAACTAGTGTCTGACGTATGTATTGTTCATAATTTTCTACTGAGCTATTATTGTCACTTTCTTCATTCTCGCAGCCATCATTATTCTCCTTATTCTCTTCATTCTCCTCATTCTCCTCACTAGGTTTATAATTTTTCAATCTAAGATTAAGATATTTTCCGTAAAATTTATCTTCTACAAAGCAGATAGTATTAACTCTTCTTCCTAGAAGTTTTGGATCTAAAAGAAAATCATTAGCGTCTACATCACCCTTTTCTGCATCTAAAAATAGTACCGCCTTCATCAGAGCATTTGTCGGTGGATTATTTAACAATTCTATTGATTTATTTTTCGAAACCATTTTAATTATTTGCTCATTATGATCTTTTATCCAAATTATAGAGTTTTGATCGAAGGTAATCTTCTCAAGATTATCAATTTTATGATTATCAGTTTTATGATTATCAGTCTTATCATGCTTATCAATTGCCTCACGACTAATGACAGACTCTACTGATGGATGAGGGATCAAAGATCCAGCAAATTTTAGAGCATTGCCGAGAGTGGCAGATGCCAAAAAAACTTGAGGTCTTGATTTAGAAGAGAGTTCTCTGGCCATAAAAACGCGAGCAAGAAAATAATGGACATTGGCGCCAAAAGTGCCATCATAAATATGTGCCTCATCCAACACTATACAGCTAAGTTTTTTGCTAAATTTCTTATCTACTTTTAATAAACTGTAGTGGGACTTATCTATAGTAGCAATTCTGATTCGAGCGTTTTTAAATAATTTGGTACGAGTGTGGTTAATCATATTCACATCTTCAGTGCAACCGCTACCTTGCCCCTTCCAAATACTCCAATCAATTTTTTTAGAATTTAATGTCAACGTACCGCCGTAAGGTGTTTTATTATCACGATTATCAATCATCCATTTTTCTGATACTTCAGCTATCCTACGTGCCTGTCCCCACATTAATGCTTGGGTAGGAAAGCATAACAGAGCAGTGGCCTCGGGATCTCTTGTCAACTGATCCAATATCCATGACCAAAAACATAGGCTTTTGCCAGAGCTAGTGGCACTTGTAAGAATAAAATCTTTGGTAGGATTCTCTAAATATTTGGATAAGAATTCAACCTGATGTTGATATAGGCCCTCGGTGATGGTCTTTTTCTCATACCTACTGATAAAAGTGACCAGATGAGATGGTAACCGAAAATTTAATGATTGTAGCGGAATTGTTTTTGGATATGGAGTAGTGATCATCGCCACCTTAGGGTGGATTGTTTTAGCATAAAAGTTAAATACATTATTCACTACTCTGGCAGTAGAGTTTTTAGGTTTCACACATTGGGATGCAGATGTCTTGTTTTTCATTTCTTTATTTTATACTATGTATGATTTATTTCGATAATTGAAATTGAAATTATGATAAAAAACCAATTTTGCAAGATTTCAGTTAAAGCCCATATTTTTGTATTTATTTGTATATACAAAAAATAAAATTATTATTTGTTCTATGAAAATAGAAAATATTTAGTTTGTAAAATTACTAGAAATATTACTAGAAATATTTCTAGTAGAATCTCTGTCTCTTGTAGAATCACTTTTTAGGTTTTTAAAATTCTTCTGTATATTTTCCCAAATGCTCGGCCAAAACTCTGATTCAAAACACCCTCTTAAATTAGCACGATGGATGTCACCTAAATATTTTGTTCCCGGAATATAAAATTTGCTATTTCTGCATTCATCTTCGCTCAGTTCATTAAGCCACAGTTCAAATTCGGCGTTAAACAAACGCTTTTCCCGCTCTTTAACAATTTGAATCTCTCGTTCCTTCTTCTGTATCATTTCCTCCAGGGCCTTATCCTCGTCGCTAATAAAGTTGTTTGAAGGCAAGTAAGAATTTCCTTTTCTTAAGATACTCATAAAGTACGCAACTGGGCGATTAATCTTCTTAGATTCAATAAGATTATTCTCTGATACATCAAAAGCAAAAGCATCT
This sequence comes from Oligoflexia bacterium, assembly GCA_015232015.1. Taxonomy (GTDB): domain Bacteria; phylum Bdellovibrionota; class Bacteriovoracia; order Bacteriovoracales; family Bacteriovoracaceae; genus JADFZW01. Next base: position 27,250 of record JADGAM010000033.1, read on the forward strand.
AAAGATATTTGCAAATCTTCCGGTGAAAGCAAGTTACCGTTTTGAACTTGTTTTACAACCTCTTTTGAAAAACCCAAAGGTTTTAAAATTTCTGGAATTTGAATTAAATCCCATAAAAAGTTCGCATTACTAGGCCCAAGTGGTACTTCAGTAGTAGATGTTTTTATATTATTATATAATAAACTACTACTACTAGAGGCGTTTGTGTCTGATTGTGTGTCTGTATTGTGTCTGGTCCTGTGTCTCTTCTGTGTCTCTTCTTCTTCCGAATTACTATGAAAAAACTGCATCATAACAACATCTTTTACTTTATCATTTAAAATAATATCTAAAAAAGCACCTGGACCTTTTCCGCATGTTTTAATGGTAATTAAATTCTGATTTCTAAGTCGTTTAGTAGTTGTTTTTATGCTCCCATAGGGGATTTCAGCGATTTTGGCCAAATTAACGTAGGTGATTTTTGGAAGTGAATTTTGTCCATTTTTAACACAAAAATCACAGATAGTTTCAAAGAGTTTTAACTTATAACCACGTAATGAATAAATAGTCTCCGTAATTATACTAACTGAAAATTTTGTGTCTGATTGTGTGTCTGTATTGTGTCTGATTGTGTGTCTGTACTGTGTCTGTACTGTGTCTTTATTGTGTCTATATTGTGCCTTTATTGTGTCGGTAATGTGTCTTAACTTGTGTCCTAATTGTGTCTCTATTGTGTCTTTATTGTGTCCTTTCTGTGTCTCTTCTTTTTTATCATAATTAAACACTTCTGGAGATATTGTAGCGCTAATATTGCTTTCAATGCTTTGAATTTCATTTATTATTTGTGTCTCTACTGTGTCTTTATTGTGTCTCTTCTGTGTCTCTTCTTTTTTGCATTCTTTTTTGTGATATTCTTTTTTATGCTCTTTTTCTTTCTTTATATTTTCATTTTCATCATTCTTATCATTAACAACCTTATCAACAACGACAACAACCTTATCAACAACCTTATCAACAACCTTATCAACAACCTTATTATTATTTACATTCTCATTTTTTATCTCAACTTCTATCTTTTCTTCTAATACAGGTAAAGTAATCTCAGGCAATATTTGTGTCTCTACTGTGTCTTTATTGTGTCTCTTCTGTGTCTCTTCTTTTTCAGACAAAATAGCGGAAACTTCAACTTCATCTAAACGATTTTGCTTCCTTAACTTTCTCATCCTAATCCTAACCCTAACTCTCTAATGACGAATTATTCTATCCTATCAACGATAAATCCTTTACTTGTAAAAAATCATTGTAACGTAATAATAGTGCTATTATTGTCTCTATTTTCTTTATCAATTAAGGGACAAATAAAGTCTGCTAACATCATTATGGACTCTCTAACAAACTTGGAGGCCCTGCTTTCAAAGACACTAACACCATTATTAATTGAGTTTTGTAAATCGGCCGATTCTCTGATTTGAAAGGGCAATACCTGACCTTTAAAGTCTTCTAGTAAAACTTCCCATGCTTCTTTAGAAGCAGTTTTTGTGGGACTATATTTATTTAATACAATATTTAAATCAGGAGTTCTTACTCCCCATTTTTCCGCCTCTTCTTTAATATCTTCAATAGTAAGTAATATTGATTCCATTGACCAAGCATCGGGAAAAGTTGGCATCACCACAATGTCACTGGATATATATGCACTAGCAATTATATTTGAAAATGTAGGAGGCACTTCAAATAAGATTAAATCATACACTTCTCTAAGCCCTTGAGTGGTTGCTTTCATTATTTTACTTAAATTCTCATCTCTCACGAATTTTTCTGCCCGTCTTGCTTTTCCTCTGCAAGGGACAATATCTAGCCCTTCATATTTCGTTGGAAGAATTGCATCTTTAAAAAGTAAACTTTCTTTAAAAACTTCTAACATTGTTAAAAAATTTTGATTAAAAATTTTTTCATCTAAGAAAAAATTTGTAGCACATGCTTCAGGGTCTAAATCTATGATTAAAACTTTAGCTCCCAACTGTGCTTTTTTAATTGCAACATTGCACGTAAGAAGACTTTTACCTACTCCCCCTTTTTCCATTCCAACAGTTGCCACGGTGTTGCGGTAACATAATTTTCTCTTAAACAAAAGTTCTCTAACTTCAGTATGTGTGATCTTTATTTTTCCATGAGGTCCTGTTTTAGTACGCGTTACTTGACCATCATTGATTTCTTTTAAAAGTTGTTTAATGCGTACTGGAGTAAGTTGGAGTAATTCACTACATTCTAAAGCAGAAATCATAGAACATCCTTTTGAAAAAAAGTAAGTTAAGAAAATCAATTTTCAAAAAATTTTCACTTTTATTTATATATAAGATTAAAATCGAAAATCATAAATGTAAAATAAAATAATAGTTTAAAATGAAAAGCAAGAATAAAAAGAAAATTTTCATTAAAATTGATTTTTAAGTAATTATTTATTTAACAATGGATTAACAATGGACAATAATTTTGATCTTCTTTTAATCAACTCATTTTTAACGTGAATTAAAATTCGATCTTTTTCTAGTTTTATCCAAGAAGGGTAGAGTACATCATCGATGTGACCATATCCTGCAATTTTATGTATTACAATTGAGGAAGGTAGATGCTCAATAAAATCTGCCAGAAGAGTAACAGTGTCTTTAAAAGTTGAAAGATGATTAAAAAAATATTTAGTATGATTGTGAATATTATTACTATTATTAAAAGAAAAAGTACTTAAATTAGTATTTTTTAAAATTGTTAGAATATGTAATTTTACTCCATCGATTTTTAATTCGCCTAGGTATTTGGCCATATATAATATCTCTTCTCGCGATTCAGTAAATGATCCCAAAATAACATGTGCACAGATGTGAATTTTAGGAAATTTTTTTGTGAGTCTTATGGCCTCTAAAAAATTTTCATGTGTCTCTTTTCTTTCAAAAAAATCTAACGTTTTATTGTAAATTGATTGCATACCATATTCTATGGCCACATAAGGGACTTTTTTTGTATATGAATTTATTAATTTAATTTTTTCTTCATCAATAGAGTCTGCTCTAGTAGAAATTGATATCCCTACAATATCTTTGTGGGCGCCAATTGCTTCATCATAAATGGTCTTAAGCTCACAAATATTTTTTCCATAAGTATTAGAGTATGACTGAAAATAAGCTATATATTTTTTTGGTTTTGCTTGTTGATTAGCTC
>JADGAM010000340.1 GCA_015232015.1 Oligoflexia bacterium
CGTCTAAATAGTAAGATTCTGGTTTTGATTCTGAGTTGAAGAGCACGATTTTTTTACTGGCAAGCAAGTTTATTAATTCATTGGGATCATCTTGATGGTCTGGACTTAATTTGATTGTCTTTGTGACCTCTTGAGGAGAGCTTTCAATATAGCAAAATTGTCGCGTTTGTGTTCTTGGGTTTTCTCGCTTGCATTTGATGAAATCGACCGCCAAAGTTTTAGTGCTGTAGAGAATGAGTAATAAAACAAGTGCTAGTTTCATTTTAATTCTTTTGTTGAAAATTTATAAGTACGAGGAAATTTCGCCTTCAAGTTTTTGTAAGATCTCTATCTTCCAGTTGGCATCATAAGAAAAATGTTTTATCTCGGATTCTTCATTCCAAAAAGAAGATTGGTCATCCAAGAAAAGGCATCTCCATTGGTATTCGTTGTTAAACAAGCACTCAATAGTGCCTGCAAATGTGAATGATAGCAATGGCATGGTTGGTCTTTCCGTATCCATTCTATGAAAAAAGATATGATCAGCATAGTATAGTATGATTTTAAAGGAGGTATTAGACCAACTAGTAATTTGGCACGATCCTCCCCCACCATACTCTAGAGAACCTGAAATAAAATATGTGTTACCATTGCCACTCCTTGTGTTTTTTATCCCATCGAGTACAGGTCTTATTTTTTGTAGTTGGGTATTCTTAATAGAGAGGCATAACTGCTTTCCCATCTCCACATCTGGAATTGCTGGGTCAAGATGAACACCAATGTTTATGGGCAATGGAGGTCTTCTTTCTGCACGATTGCAAGAGGCATGTTGATCAACACTTCCTGTTAGTATTATGCGATGGAAATTGTGTCCCGCCAGGTTGACATAGTGGACTTCTGCCAATGTCGACACTGGGATTAAAAGGAAAAAAAGAAGATTGGAAAATAACCTTACTGGCATACCCTATCCTACTGGCAAATGCTCGCAATAAATTGCTGAGAAAGAGCTTGTTAGCATGCGAAGTTTATGTGTGTCAATAGCATTGGGTGGTTAAGATTCTTAGTCTTTTCTTTAAAAAACTAACAGTAATACGTTAATAAATATAACTGCTTGATATGCTTGAAAAGCTTGTTGCACAAATTGAGTTGAGATTAAGGTTGAATAAGTCATTGGAAACGGTGATCTTAGGATTAATAGACTCGTTTTATTATTATTTCTTTTCTGATGGTCGGTAGGCATCCAGGGCACTTTCTAGTTTTTGAGAATAGTCTAGTAACTGCTGAATAGTTATCTCCATAGATTTTACAATTTTGTCCAGATTTTGATTTTTTAAATCTTCATCTGTGATAAAATTTATTTCCAAAGATGGGCGCTCTATTTTTGGTGGTTCTGGTATCGGTTGGATCACAGGGACTTTTACTTCAATGACTTCTTTTTTTGTGAGAGAACCACAACTAACAAAAGAAAATAGTAGTGCTAGCAGCAATAATAATCTCATCATGATTTCTCCCAATTCTTAGTATTCTTTTTAATATTATTAATCATGTAGTTAATGGCTTGAGAACATTCTTTAGGAACTACTCCCGTTTTGATTTCACGAATGATATTTTTGTTTTTTATCTCAAGCGATTCAATTGTTTTGTTTGCTTCATTAACTCTTGCCTGTAGTTCAATTCCTTTTCTGCCGAGTTCATCAACTTGATGATTGCATTCCTGCGTTTTAATTTTGAGAGTATCAAATTGAGAAACGATTGCTGAGTGCTCAGCGATTGCTGCCTGCAATTTTGCCTCTGATCTATCATTAGAGAGCTTGTAGTATCCAATTACAAGGGCCAATGATGCAATGATCACGTATTGCCAATATTTTGATAATAATTCGAGAATAATTGCTAATGACATTTTACGCTCCTTCTTTGATTGCAGAGCTAATTTCTGCAATCTTTTCTTTTGACTTGCTAAATGCGGACACACCAAGAATTGCGCCGAACGAAAGATGAAAAGTGCCCCCTCCCTGGAGCGTGAGCGGCTGCCATGCCATGATTGAGAAAATAGTGGCCCATACGATGGGCGCAACAAAAAAATCAAAAAGGCAGATCACAACGTAGGTTAATGCTATTCTTGATCGCCACTTTCGATTAAAAAATTCATCTTCAAACGACGACCTTTTTTGTGTAGTCATCTTTCCCCCATATTCCTAGTACATAAATTTTTTGTGGGTTTAGTATCGTTAAATTTTGTTGTCGTTGTTTACCGTCGAAAGAAATATGCGCCCATGATGCATATTCAAAGATTAGCTGATCATATTTGATGATTGAGTTTTCGATTTTTTTGCAAATATCGAAAACAGATCCAAATTCAGGGCAGGTAAAATCAATTGCGAAACCTGTTAGGTGTGCGGAATTTTTAGCTCCACCGATCGAGCGATTAACGATTTCCGATCGGAACCAAGAATTTACTTTGATCGGCCTTTCCAAGAAGGCCCTCACTTGTTCTAGCTTTTCAGCAGCAAAGATCATGTTTTTCAATTGTAATTCATTAGGGGTGTTGACAACACCGAGGCGTATGGCGGTTTCTGAAAACGTAGCTTCAGCTAGCGAAAAATTTTGCGATAACTTCATGATGAAAACTCCTGGTGTTGTCTGTTTTGCATTTTGCATGCCAATGGCCTGAGGGAAATAAGGTCAGGAATAACAGTGTTTTTGCAGTGATTTAGGTATCTTTTCGTTGTTAAAGAATAGTGGCTAGCCGTTTAGTGCTTTTTCAGGTGTAAATATAATCGACAATTGAGTTTATATCGGTGATTCTTGTATAAGATTTAAATAATCATCCATGTTGTTATCAGTTACTTGATAAACCGTCTGATTGAATTTCGATTCTTACGCTGAGAATGATTTTTAAAGCGAGTCCAAGGTAATCTCTTTCAATTCCTCAGAACTCATTTCCTTTAATTTTGCAATTGTTTCTGCATAAATTTTATGAGCGTCTATTTTGGTTAATTTACCTATGCTCATTTGTGCTTCTAAATAATCCTCTACTTGCTGCCTTTTCTTTTTTATCCAATCTGCATCAGTCATAAGATCCCCTTTAAAGCATTATGTGTGTTATTTGGTGAAAAAATAGGAACGCTCGAAAGACAATATCGGAATGTTGATGTATTAGCTTTAACACTTCAACATTCACTGCCAATCTTAATTAAAAAGTGAAATCTTCAATCCTGGTGACTCCTCCACTCGCTTAGCTCGCTTGATGTATCCTTTGGTCGTCTCCACGCTAGCATGCCCCACATACTCACTAATATCCACCACATCCACCCCCTGCTGATAAAGATGGGTGATCACGCTTGCTCTTAGCGAGTGA
>JADGAM010000341.1 GCA_015232015.1 Oligoflexia bacterium
TTCAAGTTTTTTAGGTAAAAAAGTTTCAAGCAATGGCAGCTCAATAAATATTGATAAAGAAGGTGATGATGCAAAATTGCGGTTTGTTTTAAAATCAGATGCACCGAAGGCCATTATTAGAGTATTTGATGATAAATCAAATATGATAGGACAGATGGAAAAAGAAAATTTGAGTGCTGGAGTAAATGAGATAATGTGGAACGGAAAGTCCTTAGATGGGCAGACGGCGGGACCTGGAAAATATACTTTTCAAGTATTGGCCCATGGAGAAGATTATAAACCTATTGAAGTAGAATTAAAAACACAAGGAGTTGTAACTGGTGTTGAATTTGATGGCGAAAACACAATACTAGTTGTTGATGGAAAAAGAAAAATAGATTTACGAGAGGTAGATAGTTTTGAAATAAGTAAACCAAGGCCTCAAAACACACTAAAACCTATAGCAAATGTTGATACAAAAGGTATGAAAGATATAGATATAAATGATATGAAAGATATAACCAATGATGAAGCTAATAAATTTGGAAGTAAAAAATTAAATAGTGGAAGAAATTGGAATTTGTTTAATGAAGATAGTGGGATAGTTAATAACAAAAATAATATCAGCAACAAAGATAAAATTGAAAAATATAAACAAAATAATCCATCGTCACTTTATGGAAAAAATATGAATAATAACGAATTGATCAGTGGTACTAGCAAACCTTTTGATTATGGTGAAAATGTAGAATAGTGTGAATAAGGAAAAGTTTTTAAAAAAAACGAAGGGGGACTTGAGATTATGAGTATTCTAGGTTCATTTAATATAGGTGTTACAGGTTTAAGTTCAATTGGAGATGGTATGTCGGTTGTCGCTGACAATATTGCGAACGCAGGTACACATGGATTCAAGTCATCACGACCTGAATTTCAAGACGTTTTGGCCAGTTCATTAAAGGGCATCGATGGTGGAGATCAAATTGGAGCGGGTACAAAGTTAGCACACATCAAACCGATGTTTACACAAGGAAGTTTAGTAAGAACACAACAAGTAACTGATTTGGGTATTAATGGAAATGGATTTTTTGTTTTAGATGCTTCCTTTGGTAGAGGTTATACTAGAGATGGTGGATTTGTTTTTAATAAAGAAGGACAACTAGTTACTGGGGATGGTTATCCTGTTTTAGGATTTGCTGCTGATGAAAGCGGAAAGGTGACAAGTAAAATTGGAGAGATTAGATTAGGCGGAACTACCATACCTGCTAAAGCAACAGCAACTGCTCGAGTGCAAATGAATCTAGATTCAAGAGCAGAGATTCAAAAATTCGAAGTTGATAATCCACTTAAGACCTCAAATTTTAATACAGGAATGGTAGTCTACGATAATATCGGTACTGCCAGACTAGTTACTCTTTATTTTAATAAATCAGAAGAGAATAAATGGGAATACCATGTATTGGTTAAAGGGGGTGATTCTTCCAAAGGTGATCCTAAGAAAAATGTTGAAATGGGCTCAGGACTTTTGGAATTTTCTGATAAAGGTGTGCTTAAAAAAGAGACAACAAAAAATAGTGCATTTTCTTTCAATAAGGGAGCGGCCCCTGACCAAAAAGTTGATTTTGATTTTGGTATTTCTCTTGAAGAAGGTGGTAATGGACTTGATGCTACTACTCAGTATGGTTCTGATTCTTCTGTTTCAAGACATACTCAAGATGGTGCAAGTGCCGGAACACTTTCAAGTTTATCATTTAATGATAGTGGTGTTTTATCTGCAGTATATAATAATGGTGAGGTTCGAGACATCGCTCAAATTGCCATCGCAAAATTTGAAAACAATGAGGGCCTTTTTAAAATGGGTAAAAATCTCTATAAAGACACTCGTAGATCTGGTCAAGGAGCAATTGGCAAGCCAAATGAGCATGGTAGAGGTGAAGTATTATCTAAATCAATTGAGGAATCAAATGTTGATATAGCTCATGAGTTTGTAAACTTGATGAAGGCCCAACGTAATTTTACTGCTAATACCAGAACCATAACCACTGCTGATCAGATGTTGCAAGAGATCTTGAATATTAAGAGATAAATTGTAATATAAAATAATGTTATTCCAAAAAAAACTTCCTAAAGGGAAATTCAAAACATTTTCTTCTATTGATAAAATTGATTCATCAAATTTTTATTTTTTTGTTCATCAAGTACATGGTTCAAAAATAATAGAATTAAAATCAGTTGGTGATGAAAGAGATTTGGGCGAAGCAGATGGAATTTTAGTTTATGATACATTACTTAACATAAACAAAAAAAACACTCTACCCTCACTTCTAATTAAAACAGCAGACTGTTTGCCCATTGTAATATTAGGGGAATTTGGATATGCATTTTTGCATGCAGGGTGGAGAGGATTGCAACAAAAAATTATTGCAAACTCAATATTAAAAAAAATTGAACCATACTATGTATTCATTGGCCCTTCAATTTGCAAAAATTGTTACGTTGTTAGTGAAGAAATGTTTGATTATTTTGATAGAAAATTTTTTATAAAAGATTTTAACGAGAATAATTTTAACGAGAATAATTTTAACAAGAATAATAATAAAGATGAAAAGAAATTATATTTAGATTTGTTAGAAGTGGCCAAAGAGCAAATCTATGAAAATTTTCCTAATATAGATTATAAAAATATTGTTTATTCTAAGAAATGTACTTTTTGTGAAAGAAAATTTAATAGCTTTAGAAGAGATAAGAACGAAAAGAGAAACTACAATCTGTATATTCCCTAAGACCTAATTTTGCTGCTATGTCGAAGTAATACCGAAGCAATATTAAGGACGTATTAAAGCTGCTATATCTGCGCAAAGCGCGGACAACATGCTCTTATTGACAACGTTTCGGGCTGGGCCAAAAATGCTTTCATCTGAAGCTTTCATCTGAAAATGTTCAATTTTTTATTATTTAATTGTTCAAATTTTTCACTTCACTTAAACCCTTCTCTTAATTTTCAGTTAATTGACAATTTTAATATAATTTATTTTTTGAATCTGTTAGGGTAAATAATAACAAACCAGAAAAAATGGAGGTTACCTTAATGAGTGTAAATAGAGTCATATTATTAGGCCGTTTAGGTCAGGATCCGGAAATACGTTATACGCCTACAGGAATGGCAGTCTGTCAATTTTCATTGGCCACAACTGAAAGTTGGAAGGATAAAAATAATGGACAAAAACAAGATCGTACTGAATGGCACAAGGTTGTAGTATGGTCTAAAATGGCAGAAGTGTGTGGTCAATATCTTGCGAAAGGAAGACAAGTTTACGTTGAAGGAAGATTGCAAACTAAATCATGGGAC
>JADGAM010000342.1 GCA_015232015.1 Oligoflexia bacterium
TTTAGATACAAGAAAATTATAGGAAACTGTCTACGCTCGAAATGCGTTTTCTCTCAAAAAGTTGAAGCGGCCATTGGTTGCAAAATACTAAACATCATGTCTAAACTAGGAATGCCTGAAACAATAAAAATTTAATTTTCCCAAATTTAGTTTTTTAGGGTAAGCGATCCATTAACCCACTAAATTATGCTTGAATTTTTATAGGTAATAACTCTAAAAAATCTTTCTCAGTTTTTGCTTGAGGTAATTTTTCAAAAACTTTCTTTAAATATTCAAACGGATCTAATCCATTTGCTTTGGCAGTTTCAACTAAACTGTAAATATTAGCACTAGCAGTTGCTCCCTCTGGTTTTACTGAAAAAAGCCAATTTTTTCTGCCAATTGTAAATGGACGAATATGACTTTCTATATAGTTATTGTCTATTTCATATTCGCCATTACTAAAGCAATTCATTAAATACTGCCATTCATTTACAAGATAATGGAGTGCCTTGCCTGCTAAAGAATTTGGAGTCGTTTGTTTAATTTGTTCTTCCGTCCATTCTTTAAATTTCAAAGCTATCGGTATTGACTTTGTTAATCTAATATAAAATCTTTCCTCTACTGATTTACCTTTAATTTCTTCCTCTATATCATATAGTTTTTTTATAAAAATTAATCCTTGTTTGCCAATGCTTTTGCCATTACTACTCTTAAAAGCATTATAAAATTTTCTTCTTAAGTGTGCCCAACAACCCAATCTAATTATTCCATTCTCTAATATAATTCTTGCATATCCATCGTAACCATCCACTTGTAAGGCGTAATGATAATCATCTAGAAGAAAATTTAGATTTTTACCACTTCTATCTTTAGCATAATGAAACAGAATAATAGGATATGCTCCACTTCTTGCTTGAACCCACATATAGGAATTAGTTTCTGCTTTTTTGCCTTCTTCATTTAAAACCTGTACTTTAGTTTCATCCATTCTAATACAACAACTTTTTAAAAGTTCTTCTCTTAGTAAAGTAATTAATGGATCTATCTTTTCTCCAATTTGAATCATCCAACGGGCCATAGTTTGCCTACACAATGTAACACCAATACGTTCAAAAATAGATTCTTGTCTATATAAAGGGAGAGAATCAACATATTTACAAACACTAATGTATGCTAGTAATGAGGCAGAAGCATTGGTTTTTGGTAACAATTCTTCTTCTATAACTGCAGTTTTAATATCTTCACAAATAGGACAAGCATATTTTTTCTTAATGGTCTTTAGTACATAAACTTTAGCAGGAACTATTTCTAGTCTCTCTGATACTTCTTCTCCTATGCATTTCAGATCAGCGCCATCTTCAAGACAATTTTTATTTTCTATATCTATAATTTTTTCAACTCTAGGTAGAGAATCTGCTAGCTTTAATCTTTTTCCTCTTTTCTTTCTCTTATGTGCAGGAATAAGAATTGTTTCATCATCATCTTCTTCTATATCTGGTTGTTTATCTGGTTCAGGTTCTAATGCTTCTAATTCAACCTCATCAAATAATCCTAACTGACCAGGAGAAACCTTCTCTGATTTTTTGCCAAAATATTTACGTTTAAAATAAGATAGCAATTCATTAAGAGCTTCGATTTGATTACGTTGCTCAATAATTATTTTTTTTAGTTCATCAATGTTGTTTGGTAATTCATTTGTTTTCATGTACATTTTATACAATGAAAATCACAAAAGGCCAAGGCCAAAAATCATTTTATTAGCAAATTTTTTGATAATTTTTTTTAGAATGTGGTTTAATTGCGGTAAGATTTATTCCATCTAAAAGCCATTGCAATTCTTGAGGATTTAAAGAGGTGATCTCATTTTCATTTTTATCTTCATTTTTCTTTGGCCAAAAGAATAGATCATTTTCTAATTTTTTGTACCAGTATGCAAATCCTGTCTTATCCAAATACAAAATCTTAATTCGTTTTTTTCTTTTACAGCAAAAAACAAAAAGAGCAGAGCTAGAAAATAGATCTAATTTCATTTCCTCTTGAACGATAGCACCTAGACCATTTACTGCTTTTCTAAAATCTACAAAATGACGGTAAAGATAAATTTCTGAAAAATTATCCAACGCTCGCATATAACTCCTTTATAAATTTTGCAACCCATTTAGGATCTGGAAGATCATAGCTAATTTCTTTTTTTTTATTTATCTCAGATGTTGCTACTTTAATAAAATTATTTGCCTGTTGTAGTTTTTTATTATTGGCATTAATAACCTGTAATTTTAAATACCAGTAACTTAATTGTGTTTTAGAAATATTGTTAAGTTCTGCAAATTTTGTTTGAGTTAATTTGCTTATTTTAAATTTCTCTACTATTGTTTTCCAATATTCTTCTTTTTTATTCATTTGCTTTTCGGTACTCATACTCATATCTCCATTTTCTATTAATCAACTATTTTAATTTATTTATACTCATCTTTAATTAAAGCAAGAATAGGATCTTTTATATTTATATTGGAAGATGAATTATTTTCTTGAGCTTTAAGCAAAGCTCCTATTATGCTTTTGCAATAGATTAATGTTGATAAAGAGTTCATCAAGTCTTGGTAAACTTTTTTTAGGTTCTTGATTTAATTCTTCGATAGATACATTTTTGTTAATCATGTTCACTCCTTATATTTTAGATTATTTTTTTAATAATATAAGGCAGATTACTATAATCGAGATTAGCTTGTTAGATACTTTTAGGTGTGGATAATGGATCGCTTACTTTTTAGGGAGATCTTTTCTGAAAATGCGATTCATGCAACAAAGCTCTTCCAGGGCATAATTTCCTCCAAGGTTAAGAAATATGCCAAGGATTATAGTTGTTACCTATGTCCTTGTGAAGAAGTGTTACCTATGATTATAGATTGGACCGCTAGCACAGGCGTTTCCGCTACAGTCTTCTGGCCTTCGTTTCTGTAGTAACCGTTACAGCTGTTGATGATAGGCTGGTTCCTTCCTCGCCTTAGCCCCGGTTTTCGTCGTCTCTCTCTACCGAGCAGGTAGACGCTTTTTTTTCACGGTCCACATTTTTATTATACTACAAAAAAATATGATATAATCAGATGCCAGTAAAAATAATTCATCTTGAAATATCAATAACATATCAATCGATTTGTTGGGTGTTTTATTATCTAATTTTTACGAATAAACTATTCCTTCAAGAGAAAGAAAGGCCTACTGTATTTTTTAAAATGCCCCAATATTCCTATAGAAAATAACCAATGTGAGTCAGATATCAAAGAAAAAGTTATAAAAAGAAAAGTTATTATCAGTCATAAATCATT
>JADGAM010000343.1:0-2677 GCA_015232015.1 Oligoflexia bacterium
GTAACCATCAGTATCGTTAGTTTGAATTGCAATTTCCCTACTAGGATTATTATCAGAGTGGCCTATGTAGGTGACACCATAACCTATAGAATCTGAACTCCAATTTTCATGTTCAGTTTCAATTTGCCTTGCAATCACCATCCATTCACGATTATTAATTAAATCATATTGGGAACCTAATGCCTGACATTTTGTTTGAGCGTTAGTTGCAGAAATACTTACCCATGGTTTTTGATTGGGTTTATCAACCCAAACAATATCATCCCCTCCTTTGCGTGATTCAATGTATGAGACACAAAATCCATCGTAGGGGGATGTCTCTTCGATTTTTATAAAGTTTGCGGGACAAGTGGGAACAGGACTTGGTGTTGAAGATGCTGTTGCTGTAGAAGTATCAGTCGTTTGGTTTAAATCAATTGCAGATGAGGAGGAGGAAGTTATATTACTATTATTTATTGTTGATTGCTCTTTTGTTGAACTAGAGTTTGAACTAGAACTAGAATTTGTATCTGTATTTGTTACCGAAATTTTCTTTTCTAAAGTTGCAGCAATTGCAACTGTTTCAAAAGTTGCAATAGAGCGATTAATAAGAGTATTATCATTCTTGTTTTCTAATTTATTTGGTAGTTTTTGATTAAGAATCTCATTAAGTTTGTTAGTATAATTATTTGAATGAGTAATATTACTACTTGATGGATAGATATTATTATATCCAACATTGTTGTTTGATAATAAAGCTTTAGAGGTAAAAAACGGAGTAAATAATTTATCAATATTTTGAGAAGGAATTCCCTTGCCACTATCCATAATAAGAAATGAAACACTGGTAGTGTGACTTACAATCTCAATCTTTATCCATTTTTCATTTAAAGGAGCAACCGCATCGATGGCATTATTTACAAGATTAATAAAAATTTGTAAAATTTGATATTCACAACAAAGTATCATCAAAGATTTATCAAAGGGTAAAATTTCAAATTTCACACCCTCTTTTTGTAGTCTTGTAATGGCAATCCCCTCTAAATCTGAAAGCATTCCATGAATATACTCTGGTCGTAATTCCTCTTTTTCTTTTGTTCTAGCAAAAACACGCAGTCCCTTAACAATTTTGGCCATTCTTTTTGAAGTAGTCTCAATGTTATTTGCTATTTTTAATACTATGTTTTGTTTTAATTGATTTTCAGTAGCTAACTCTTTTAAGTCTTCTGTTTCAGAATTAATTACATTAATTGGATTATTAATCTCATGAGCAATACCTCCTGCCATCTGTCCTAATGCTGAAAATTTTGCTCCTTGAACCAACATCTCTTGATGCTTTTCAATTGTTTTTTGAGCAAGAACAATATCTGTTATATCTTTAATATGAATAACTAAATTATTATTGGCAGTTATTGTTCCTGTTGAAATACTAACCCAACGTAAATCAAAAATACGAGGAGAACATGTGGCCAAAATATTTTTTACAGTTTGCTGATTTTTTATTATGTAAAAAGGGTTATCTTCTTTCGTAAAATATGTTCCATCTGTTTTATTAAAACTTGAAGCAAGATTTTCAAGATCAATAATTCGATTGCTAAATGCTGGGAAAAAATTATAAAAATTTTTATTAGCACTTACAATTTTTCCATTACTATCTATAACAATAATCGAGTCACTTAAAACTCTAAAAACAGCATTTTGTTGTTCCATCTTTTCCAGTAATAACTTATTTAAAGCATTTCTCCTTCTTAAAAGCAAAAATACAATCAGTAAATATACAGTTAAGGTATAACTAAATACATTTAATATCCAAGTTGAATTATCAATAGATTTATTTAATTCCAACTGTTTCGCAATTTCAATTCCTTTTAACTCTTCACTCTTTTTATTCAAATTATCAATAACTCTATCTATTTCTTTTATCTGCTGTAATATCTCTTCTCCAGATAAAGGTCGATCAACAATTAACTTAATCCAACTTACTTTTTCTGAAAAAGTTTCTAAATCCTTATTAAGGGTAGAAATTTCTTTGTTAATTATTGTGCGAACATCTTCATTTATACTGTAATGTAATAGATTTATAAATTGATAGCAACTTACAATATTTTTTTGAATTTTATTTTTTGCTACCTCTAAAGCCATTAATTTTTCAAAATTTTCTGTGCGACTTACTACCGCCAAATAATGCCAAAGAGTAAAACTTAATGAAACTATAAAACCAATTAAATATGAATTATTTATTATATAATTTAAAATTATATTTATTTTTTTCATTAGGTTCCATTTGTTATTTAAAATTAAATTAAATGTTAATTATTTATAAATTCTATGGAATGGTAATTTTAATATTCCATCACACAAAAAATCAAATTTCTTTATTAAGGGGTAAAAATCATTAAGTTTTGAAAAATCAAGTATTTGAGCAATTAAAATATAATTTTCACAATTTTCACTATCAATATGATCAATACTATTTTCATTACTTTCTACTCTTAATTCCATTGCAATTTTTAATTCCTTTGGAAATTCTTCTTTAAAGATAACAATTTTATCCGTTTGTTCCCATATTGTATCAAAATAAAGAGCTGGTTTTCCCTCTTGAATAAATTCATCCTTAATTACTTCAATATTCAAATTATTTTCAAACAATTTTTTCTTTCTAATATCCTCAAAAAATCTTTTATTGAAGATTTGAACT
>JADGAM010000343.1:2774-3300 GCA_015232015.1 Oligoflexia bacterium
TTAAGATTGTTCACTATCTTTTCATTCTTTTCATTTTCGTTATTTTTTTCATCTTGAGCTTTCATTTCTGCTAAATTGTCATTCAAATCTTCTATAATCATATACACAGTACTGAAGTAATTATTAAAATCATGCCTGAAATTTCTTAAGAATTCTAAATGATTATCATTAATCATAATTTTTTGATATCCTATTAATTGAAATATATGATTATAATTTATTATTATTAATTTATTATACTACAAATAAAATTATGAAAAAAAGTATTTTATTAATTGATGATGAAATGGATTTTCTAGAGTGTTTGATTATCAGAGTAGAATCGATGGGATTAACATTCGATTCTTGCTCCTCTTTTAATGAGGCCATTAAATTATTAAATAAAACTTCATATGATTTAATTGTCTCAGATATTCATCTTGCCGATGCTTGTGGACTCGCTATCGCCGATTGGATAAACAAAAATGCATCGGATACTAAAATAATCTTCATTACTGGTTTACTAGATGAACATGATGTAAACGAT
>JADGAM010000344.1 GCA_015232015.1 Oligoflexia bacterium
TATACAAAAACAGGATTAGTTACTTATAGTGGCCCTCACTTTTCTACCTTCGGTTGCCATTTGCTCAACATAATAAGAGTGCTAAAGCATCAGAGTTGGCCCGTAAATGTCGTGGCTCTTTTGCAACTGCGTGTGCAGTATTACAAGATATGAAATATTTAATTGCCACTCGCTAATTAGTTAACAAATAAAAATGTTATAGATCATTCATGATGTTCCTGGTAAATCTCCTAAAAGACATTATGTATTTTATAAACAAATTACTGCCTGCTAATTTTTTTTATAGGTATATTTATGGCAAATTCATTTGAAATAGAAATTAAAAGTAGTACCATTTCCTTAAAAAAACTTGAGGGATCTTTCTTACTAAAACAAATAAAAGAGTTCCCTCTAATAGGTATTGGAGAAAATCCTCACCATACAAAGGAATATTATTTTATTTACAAGCAAATCATAGAAGACTCTGTAATTAATCAAAATAACAAAACACTTGTTTTAATGGAGTTAGATTTTTTGCTCAATAAACCTTTGCAAATGTTTTTAAATGATGATCTTTTAGAAAAAGCTGAGATCGATAGTTTTATCAATTTAACTTTTAACGATTCATCAACAAAAATATTTTGGGGGCCAGAACAATATGAATTCTTTAAATTTTTTAAAAATTTATACACTTCTAATAAGTCTTTATTAAACATTAGATTCATACATCCATCCCTTAAGTATACAAGCAAACTTTGTAAGTATTACAATCTATCTTTATTAGATAAAATCAATGAAATTTATAAACATAAAATAGACACTAAGGAGTTTAAGGAATTAAGAGAAGAATTTATGTTTTTAGAAAGTATTCAATTTGTTAAAAATTTTACAGCTGATAAAGTTATATTTATTTTAGGAAGTAGTCATTTACATAATAAAGTATCCTTTGATGAAGATGAAAACAATGCCATTGATTCAGTTTTCATTAGAGTTAAAAACCAGATACAATCTCCATCTATAAGAATATGTTTATTTCCTATAAGCGGAAAATACTCTTTGTTTAAAAGAAACTCTAATAATCAAGTTGAAAGAGTTTTAGCCGATTATGCCAAGTTGCCTATATGGAATGTCACTAGAGAAAAATTTCGAAAAGCACTAGAGGAATTAGATGGGCACACATTTATAACCGATATAAAGCAATTAAATTCAATAGGGATAGATGATGAAATTTTTACAGAATGGATCAGCAATTCTGATTTTATAATTTCCCAAAAAAATGTTACACCAGATGTATAAAATTTAGTAATTAAAATGAACAAGGGGTTGCCACCACTGACTACACTTAACAAGGAATATGATCGAAATTAAATATGATTGGAAACCCCTCCCTCCAAAGTAAAGAGACAAAATTACAATTCCAAATGTGTCTACAATTACGAGGAGTTTAGAAACAGTTCTCCTTCCTCTAATGAGGTTAACGTTTAAAAAATGTATATAAACTACCTCATTCAACTCCTTTTAATACAGTATAAACGCTTTGGAACAATAGAGGAAAAATTTGATTAGAAGGGAAATTGGTCGCACACAGCTGTAGACTACTCTGGTAGCTTCAATGCAAGTGCCGCTATGTCTATCTTTGAAGGCATAATTAAGAAAAATTTAAAAATTACTGCAGATGAACTTTTTAAAAATATTTCTACAGCAAAAGGCAATTTAATCAGCAGCAGTAATACCGACTAAGTTCCCATTCCTAAGGTGTAAAGGAATTAATTTTTTTATTGAGGATAAAATCTTACTCTATAAATATATTTACAATTTTTTCCTGTTAGATAGAAAACATCTTCAATCTCATCATACTTGCCCTCTCGGTGAAATTAGTTAAAAAATTCCGCAATTTTTTCATCTTCAGTTTTATAAGATCTCTGATGAAGAGTTGAATCGACAATAATTGCAATTGTCCAAGGAGAACCTTCGAACAAAGGCCTTCTAGACTTCATCAATTTTGTAATTCTTCTTCTGGACAAGCGATTCAATGTCATCGTTGATAATCCAAGATGTTTGGAAAGCAAATCTGAGAATAATGAATTTGCTTTTCCCGAAATATAGCTTATAACTGGCAACTAGTCTTGAGTAAAGAGGAACGCCACTGAGTGCTGCTGAACGCTGCTATTGACTTTTATATTTATAATTTATAACTATAAATAAATTTTTTTTAAATTAAGCGCCAAGCGCTAACTTCTGTTTATTTTAATTATTAAATGATTAAGGAGCAATTAATGCATAGATTTCAATCTACAATTATATTAATATTTTTTTTCTTTCTTGCCTTATCTGGACTAATTATCGCACCTGCATTCGCAGCTACCAACCTGAACCTAAGTAACCATAATACTATACCCTATAATTTCTTTTCTAATAATTCTTATTCAAATAAATCTATTACCCCTCTAAATCAAGCTGCAGGTAAATGGATGGTCACTATCTCCATTGGAAAACATCTAATGAGCACTGAAAGCATAGTACTTGGAAGACTTCTGCTAGATAAATTTAGCACAGAAAAAGGAGGCCTTTACCAGCATGCAATCGATATGGATGATATGAATTTAAGCAAAGAGAAACCAAGCAAAGCAAATGTGTATGCGGCATTCAATCAATTAAAATTAAAAATATCAGATTTCAAACTTACTAACCCTCAAGCAAAAACTATGCTTTTACTTGGAATTACCGCTCATGGTGGTGTTGATGATAGTGGCCTAAATTATAGACTAGAACTTTATGGATATGACACTCTTAGCGGAAAGGAAATCGTAGATTTATTAGCGCAAATAAAGGCAGACGAAATAGTTCTAATCATTAACTCCTGTCATAGCGGTGCTTTGGCCACTAATCATTTTACGGAAAGTTGGAATATAAATATGCTAAGTAACAATTTAAACTTATTGGCCAATCAAAGAGGCATTAACTTAGCAGTTATTACTCCAATATCTTATAAGTACCCAGTTAGAGTGTATACTTGGGAAGAGATCTTAACTCGCTCCTTTTCTGATGATGCTGCTGATATTAATCATGATCAGATCATTACTTATGAAGAGTGGAAAAATTTACTTTTACAACTTAGTTATAAAAGTAAATATTATTTACCATTAGAGGCCAATGCCTCTAATTCCTATGCAGGAATTGATCCTCAATTTTATGATCATCATTTTCCTGCAGATACACCATTTTTGTTAACCAAAGAGGGAATGCAACTTTATAAACTTGGAAAGCTAGCTATTACTACCTCCGAA
>JADGAM010000345.1 GCA_015232015.1 Oligoflexia bacterium
GGATTGGTGTAGAATTTTTGAAAATGAGTGTGGCAAACCAGCTGCAGATGCTTTTTGTAGAAGAAACGGTCAACTTATGGCCACTAATTGGCAACAAGATCCTCATCCTGGAATTAGAACAATGACTATTGGTCAAAACTCTATTTGTGAACCCAGCGTTCACCGTTGTGATTCATTTAAATTCATCGATTGCAAAGAATCAGACAGAACATTCTCCTACCCTACTTATCGTGGTTATCGTTTAGATTGGTGTAGAATTTTTGAAAATGAGTGTGGGGCCCCTGCTGCCAATGCATTTTGCAGATTAAATGGATTTTCCTATAGCAATGGTTTTCAAATCCAAAATCATCCAGGAGTATCTACTATGACTATTGGTCAAAATTCTATCTGCAATCCATCTGCTCATGTTTGCGATAGTTTTACTTTTATAAGATGTAAACATTAATTTAAAATATGAATCTTTTTTGGAACAAGATTTTTAAATTCTAAATTCAATTGGAACACATATTCCTTACACTTCAAATCAACTATTTACTCTTTCGAATTTCTTTTGATAATTTAGTTAAGCTATTCAGAATAAAATTCTGACTAAAAAATAATGGGTATTATATTAAGAGTGGAATATAAATTGCATCTCATAAAATAGATAATGGTTAAAAATCATTTAGAACATGTTTAGCACGTTGCTTGATGATTAAAAATTATGAATAAAAATCTTTATATGAACTTTTTGCTGATAATTAATTTTTTAATGGTTTCTTTTGGCCACCAAAAAAATATATTATTTGCAAATTGGTAATTATAACTAGTCCTTTTTCAACACTTATTTTTTTAAACGGAGGTTTCAAAAAAATGAAAAAATTATTACTTGTATGTTTAATGATGGTTTTCTCTTGGTCACTTTATGCCAGTGATCCTAGTTTTGATAATAGCAACGGGTATGATAATACCAGTAGCTATTATGGTTATTGTCAAAGTATTACTATGGCCCGTGATTGTGTCAACAATCCTTCTTGTTTCTGGAATGCTCAAATTAGAAGATGTGAGGATCGTAATATAAATCCAAATCCTTACCCAAATCCCTATCCAAATCCTTATCCACAACCAATGAGCTGCCGTGATCATTACAATCAATATGATTGTCAAAGAGATGGTAACTGTGATTGGAGTCACGCTGATAATGCTTGTGTTGATGGTTGGGATCGACCAAATCCATACCCACAACCAAACAGCTGTAGCTACATAAGAGATCCAAGAACATGTAGTAGAAATTATAATTGTCAGTGGGATTATCGTTACAACAGATGCATGGAAAATGGTGGCGGATATCCAAGAGATTGTCGTAACATTCGCAATTCACGCTCTTGTATGAGTACTCCTGGCTGTGCTTGGGATACCATTCGTAATTATTGTATGCAAAACCCATTTGGCGGCCGTCGCTAGTTCTAGTCCTAGTTCTATTTCTGTGGGATCTTTTTTAGAATAGACAAAACCTCTACATGTGGAGTGTGTGGAAATTGATCAAGAGGTTGTAATTCTAAAACTTTAAACCCTCTCTTTAAAAAATCACAAACATCTCTAGAATACGTCTCAATATCACATGATATGTAAACTATTGCCTCAACCTTAGGAAATATTTCGAAAAAATAATTTCTGTTATCTAATCCCTCTCTGGGAGGATTTAATATTATCAATTTAGCATTTCTAATCTCAAGAAATTCTTTTGCTAATTTTCTCCAAATATTTTTTGAATATAAATCTATTGCAAGCGAAGTAACTCCCTTTAATTTTTTTTCTTTTGCAATTTGAACTGCTTCTCCTTGAACTTCACAAGCAAAAATTTTATTTAATCCAAAATTTGATAAAATCTCTGTGAAATTTCCAGATCCAGAAAATAATTCAACAACCACCGAATCATAATTTAAGTTATTATCTTTTTCATAGGAAAACAATTCTGTTAATTTTATATGCAACCACTGACGCATTTTTTGATTTTGTTCATTATTACCCTGTAAAAATGGTCTCCTTTTATTTAACTTTATCTCTTCAATAGAATCAATAGATTCTATTGATTCTATTGATTCTATTTTGTCATCTATTTCTAAAAAATTCCATTTATAGTGAGAAGTAGGTTTCCACTCATCACAAGGAAGTTTGCTAACAAGTTTTGCTAATAAATTTCTACAATTTTTATTTAGAATTATACAATCGTTTAATGGAACTAAAACATTACTTCCAGCTGAAACCATTCCAATGTGAACTCCATCGGTTTTTAATTGTAATCTGTTTCTGTATTGATAAATATTATCTGATGGCCAAATTTTTTTAATAAAATCCAAATTTAAATTAACATTCGAATCAGTGTTCGAATCAGTAATTTTAAATCGTGATAATGTATGTAATATATGATGTTCTTTATATTTAAGTTGATGTTGGTATTGGGCCATCATCCAAGGGCAACCACCACACTTTCCTATTATATGCCCTTGAAATGCACAGGGTACTTCAGAAGAAATTCTTTCATCAGAGGCCTCAATTAATTTTACTAGGGTAGCAAAGCCGTATTTTTTTTTAAATAAATCTATTCTAAATTCTCCATAATCTCCAGGCCACACTCCTCTAACAAAAAAAACTTTTCCATCAGTATGTTCAACAACTCCTAATCCCTTACTTGACAAATTTCTCACTCGTCCAGTGAAAATGTTTTCATTTTCATTTTTACTTTCATTTTCATTTATTTTTATATTGATATTTTTTTCAGTCATATGTTTTTCCAGTTATTATGAATCGCGATCCTATTGACAGCGTTTCAGTATTTAGAAGTGATTGTTCCGGTCGAAACTACTTTTATAGAAAAATAATTTATATTTATTTATACATATAAAAATTTTTAAATAAATTAAAAAAAATTAAAAAACTAAAACTAAAACTAAAACTATTTTTTTTCTATCCGACCAGTTACTCAAAGGGAAAAAATGAAATTTCTCTTTAATTAACATTGAAACAAAAATATTACAACAGTAACTTACGGTATTATTATGGAAAAACAAAGTAAAACGTTATCTCATTCATCAGTAAACCATGATAGCAACACAACAAATGGTTCTCCAAAAAACAATAAAATTTCACTTCTTAAAGATGAGAATCAAAAAATCTTACTCGATAGTGGAAACAATGAAGTTGAAATGCTAGAATTTGTTTTA
>JADGAM010000346.1 GCA_015232015.1 Oligoflexia bacterium
ACAAGGAGGGATGAAATGAAAAAAAAAGAATTTAAAAATAATCCTGATATAAATTTAGAATGTGATTTTTATAATTTCTGTAATTCTAATAACAAATTGCCTGTTTTAAGTATAATTGAAGAAAGATTTTTACGATCTTTCAGAGTATCTATTTCTAATTCTATTAGAACATTAGTTAATTTAGAAAATGACCAATCTTATATTGCAAAATTCAAAGATTGGGCAAATTCACAAGATATTAAACATGTATATGCTATAATTCGAATGAATCCATTAGAGAGTGTTGCAGTTATAAAGCTTTCAAAATTACTAGTAATGGGAATAATCGACATTATGTGTGGTGGAAGTGCTCTTCGAGGTAAATATGATTATTCAAATATGGAATATACTTCGATCGAGTTAGAATTAATAAAAGAAATAACTGATTTAATTATTTCTGATATAAATGAGGCATGGGCATTTGTAGAAAAAATCGATGCTCAACATATAAGGTTAGAAATACTTTCTGAATTTATAGGTGTTGTTTCTCCGAATGAGTTAGCACATATAAAAAAATATGTCGTTACATTTAATAGTGTAAGCGGAGAAATAGAATTAGTTTATCCATATTCCACTCTTTTTCCAATACGGGGAAAACTTTTTTCAATGATTAAAAAGAACAGTGTACCCAATGTTAGCAGTTAAGATCTTTGCTTTTTTCTGTATCTATTTCCTTCCATGGTAGTAAAAAGTTAAACGATGTTTTATCTAATCCCATAATAACAAACTCCTGCTGTTTTCAGGAAGTGTGCTGGCACCTGAATATGGTGCAACTCAGGAAGTGTGCTGGCACCTGAACTCTTGTTGATTATAGAGTTCCTCCTGAGCTAATATTTTCAAAAGGATTAGGAGAGATATTTGTAATTAGGGTTGCCGGTAATGTAGTAGATCCAATTATTCTTGGCAGTATAGAGTATGCAGTAGAACACCTTCATGTACCATTAATAATGATTTTAGGTCACTCTAAGTGTGGTGCTGTTACCGCTGCCTGTGATGACGGTGATGGTGGTGATAGCAACATAGCTAGCATTATAAACGCCATAAAACCTGCAGTAAAAAATATAAAAAGCAAAAAAGGCAAAAATATCAAAAAGAATAATTTGGTAGAGTGGACTATTGAGGAAAATATTAAAATTAATGCTAAAAAAATGTTGGAAGACTCAAAAATAATTCGAGAGTTCGTAGAACAAGAGAAAGTCAAAATAGTTTTAGCTCAATACGATCTATATAGTGGAGCGGTTTCAATTATAAAAGATTAACAAATATTTGCTTTAAGAAAAGTAGAATAAAAGAGGCGTGACACTTTTGTTCTTTTACTCACTAAAGTGGATTAATGATAACAGTTGGAGGAACTGGAATAGGAGGAGGTGGAGGAGGTGGTGGTGGAGATGCTACTGGTGAATCTGGTTCAGACCAATCCTGCAATATTGTTCCTTTATTATCAATCAACATAGCAAACTTTTTATAAGAAGATATTCGGTAACCTTTAATGTAGATTATATTGTTTTCCCTATTGTAAGCATACATTTCATCTACACTATAGTGATTATTAAACAGTGAGGGTGAAGCCTCCTCTTTTAAATTGAAGTTATTAAAAGAGTAAATTTTTAGCACGTCGTTGCTGTGTTCATTTTCTCCAGTTACAAAAATATTATTTTTTGTAACGACAAAATTTTTAGGGTATTTTATGTTTGAAAAATTATAATAATATCTTTTAAATTCGACAGTGATATTATTTTCATCTTGAATGTGCTTAATATGGATTAATTTAGTAACCCCATAGCGATCGTCAGAAGCAATAATTATTTCGCTATTCGAAGTGCTGCCAAAGCATCCGCTCGGCAAAGGCATATAATAAGTATAATTATGATTATCATAATTATCATTTGCATTTGTTGTACTAATGTCTTTAAATGAAACATCACCATTTTCTGAAATGACCAAGCGCTTTTTACCACCATCAGTATAAAAATTTTTATCTACATTGCTAAGCCAATAACCTTGAGAAGCTAGATTTATGATACGACCTGAAGGAGTATATATTTTATAGTCTTTAGAATCATCATTTTTTCTAACTAGAATATTTCCATCTTCATCAACCAATGTTGGGATTGGGATGTCTTTATAATAATAAGATTCATTGAAAGGAGGAGATGCTACAAGTTTACTTCCTGTTAATGTGAATTTATAAAATGTATAGACAAAGCCGATAGTCGGTAAATGTTTGGAAAAGTAGGCATAAGCGTTTCCTGATCCATCTGTTAAAAAGTATTTACTATCCATAAGGTCAGTTGTCCTTTCCTTTATTTTTGATTCTGATACTAGTCCTAGATTTATTGGATAAAATTTTCCTGTAAATTTATCTATTAAAAACAATGTAAAGCAATTTTCTTGATAAAACTCACAATAATATTCTTCATCGAGCCCCTCACAATCGAACTTAAGTGCAAAAAAGTTTTGATTTACATCTTCAATATAATAAGGATTGCATGGATAGCCCTTGAAATACATCTGATTGGTTGTAATATAATTCCCGGAATTATTTAAATAGGAATATTTAACTTCAGTTTTGATAGTATTTAGTAAGTTGCTATCCAAACTCTTAAGATTTGAGGATTTTGTTGATTTTTCAGTCGTAGTTGCAATAACTTCTTTTATTAATTTTTTATCATTAGATAGAGTAATATTTTTTGCATCTTTTATGTCAGCTGAGATCGTATCTAAATCACCTACGCTTGTGTCGACATGGCCACTGGGTGATGGGTTGGTCGCTGCTAGGCCTTGGTTGGCGATGTTTTCATCTATTAATATTGAATTAGAATGTTCTTTCTTCTTGCAAGCTGATCCGAGCAACAATAGAGACGTAATTGAAACTGTTACTATAAATTTTAATTTTAATTTTAATTTAAATTTAAAAGGCATTTTATTCTCTCCCTAAGTTTTAGATTAATCTTTTTAATGTTTATAATTATTGATTGGATGTAAAATTATAGTTTGAGATACAGGAGTTTCTTGCTGTCTTAAAATTTCTCCTTTGTAATTTACCATTAAATACATTCTGCGATCATTTTGATCACACTTCCCTTTGATAATTACAATATCCATATCTTGATGAGCAAGTAGCATTTCATCAACTCTATATCCAACTAAAGAA
>JADGAM010000347.1 GCA_015232015.1 Oligoflexia bacterium
GTATTCAAAGAGGTAGAGGAAAGAACCAAAACTCAGTCTCTATATCGTTGATTGTTTTAGTTTCATATTATTCAATACTTTTTACTGGAATTAGTTTTACTAAAGAGGGTAAAATACCACCAATAGTTTCAATATTTTTACCATCACTAATCACTTTAATTCTATCTTGTTTTCTAGCAAAAAGATTAAGATGGATTGTATAGTGATTGTATAGTGATATATACAATGTTGTGATTCTTGGGATTAATAAAATGGATAAAAAAGAAGATGTGAAAAAAAAATGGGCCATAGTAACTGGGTCAACAAGAGGAATTGGAAGGGCCATAGCCATTAGATTAGCTAAAAATGGATTTAATATTTTGGCCTTGTATAAGAATAATCATGAATTGGCCCAAAAATTACAAGAAGAGATTCTTTCGTTGAAAGATGTAAAAGATGTGAATTGTGAATGTGAAGTTTTATCAGTTGATCTTGCCAATATTCAAAATACTATTGATGTTTTAACTCCTATTGTGAAAAAAATTCCCAATATAGCTGTATTAGTGAACAATGCTGGTGCGACTAACGATATGCTCTTTTATGAAATGAATGCCGATGATTGGATGAAATCCATAGATGTAAATCTCCATTCAATGTGGGCGGTAACGAAAGTAGTCTTTAAACAAATGGTAAGAAACCGATATGGAAGAATAATCAATTTAACTTCAGTTACAGCAGAAAGTGGAAATGCTGGTCAAACAAATTATGCTGCTGCTAAAGGGGGTATAATCTCGTTTACTAAGGCGCTTGCAAAAGAGGCGGCCAAAAGAGAGATTACGGTAAATGCGGTAAGCCCTGGAGTGATTGAAACAGATATGACAAAAAATATACCTAAAGAAATTGTGAATTTTATTCCTTTAGGGAGAGTGGGAACACCAATAGAAGTGGCCCATCTTGTGGCCTTTTTAGCATCTGAAGAATCATCTTACATTACCGGACAAGTAATTCGAGTTAATGGAGGATTATATACTTAATTATACATTTTGATTATATATTTTGATTATATATTTTGAAGGTTATACACATATGTTAAAATTTAAACTTTATTTCATAATTTTTTCATTTATTTTTTTGATTCAAAACTTTTCAACTTCCCAAATAGCATTAGCTCAAGATGAGTATAAAGAAACAGGAGCTATTAAACATAAATCATCTAAAAATATTTCTTTAAATGATTCATTAGCAACTGATGAATCTCTAGAAGAGTATTATAAACGGTCAGAATTAAATTTTCGTAGAATTGGTATCCCTACAACATTTGGTCATCGAGTGAAAGAGGTTTTTAAAAATTATAGTGATCCAATAAGTTTCCAAAAAGGAATATCTATAGATGAGATAAAAGAACTATATCGTATGAAGTTTTCTTCTGATGATATAGTTAATTTAAAGAATGCATTTAAAAATGAAATAGATTATAAAAAATTAGTAGAAATGAAAAGGAGTCTTAAAAATTGGGATAAAGACATATATGAATTAATTTCATTAAGAAGTCTAATCACTAAAGAAAAAATTAATTTAGAGGAGGCCATCCTCTTACTTGATAAAGGATTTGATTTACAATCAGTAAAAGGTTTTTTTTATATTTTAGATTCATTTGCTAACTTACAACTAATGAAGGAGATAAATGATAAAGGATTGGATCTAATTAAGAGTGCTTTTTTTATTAAAATGTTTTCAAATAATAACAAAGAAAAGATGATCGAAAATATTCAGCACTTAATTAAATTTAAAGAAAAAAACATTAGTTTAGATGAAATTACTAAAATTAAAGATTTATTTGGAAGTGAAATTAATTGATAGCAAGAGATGTTAATTTAAGGGATGTATGTGAACTAAAGCATTTGATAGGGAAAAAGGCAAATCTTTATTTAATAAAAGAGTTAAAAACTAAAAACATTGAGACTTCAAAATTTATAGAAGTTTATCAATTACTTGTAGATAAATTTCAATCAAATACTAATAATATTAGTATAGATACAAAAGATGCATTGGATATTTTGTTATCCACTCCTAATGTAAACTTACTAAAAGATATAATAAAAATTAATCCAGATTTAGATGATATTGGAAAGTTAAAATTACTTGTAAAAGAAGTTATTTTTCCACAAGAACTCAAACTATTAAGATTAATTTGGCCTGAAATGACTTTAGGGCAAATTGTTACATTAGTAGAAAATAAAATACCACTCATTGAGTATATAGAATTAAAGAAATTATGGCCGGAAGTAACCCATAATGAAGTTTCCACTTATTTAAAATGGGGTGGGAATAGCGAGATGGCCAAACGGACTTTAAAAAAGAAAGCACTTTCTAACTTCCAAAGTTTTTTTAGTTTTATACGCTCGGAAATAACAGATGAGAATAATTATAATAGTGGGCCTGTGATTCCATTTAAAAAGACAGACGGAAAAGCAGGAGAGTTTGAGAGTGATGATATCATTGGAATTGGAACAGGAATTGGAGCAAGTGCTGAAATGGGTGTTTTTCAGAAATTAAGTTCAAATCCATCATTAAAAGATATTTTAGGAATGACTAATTTATTATTGAATGAAATTGAATCCAGATCAGAATATGTCAGTGAAATGAAAAAAATTAGTTCAGTAAATGGAAATAGAAATAGTGAAGTTGATATAGTTAGTGGGGACAAAGATATTTTAAAAGAGTTTAAAAAAGATAAATTTTTATTAATGAGAAAAGAAGTATTGCTAAGAAAAGTATATCCACTAATGATCCAAGTTCCATTTAGGACTTTGGAAATTAAAGATGTGGAATTAGATAATGCCAAAGTTAATCACCTGTTTGAAAAAAAAGTTCATGAATTAATTAAATTCAAAGATGGATTTTGTAGCAATTTAATTCAAAAAATTAATTTGTTTCAAGATCTTTCTAATGAAGAAATATATTCATATATCTTTAATGAGTACATAAAAGATACCATACATTTAAGTTGTGATAAAAAATCCTTAACTAAGGAGACATTATTAAGAATTTTAAGACCGACAATGGAGATGCTTGAGAATTTCGAAAGAGATCCAAATAAAACAATTTTAATTGATGATAAGAAAAGGTTGCATCAGTTGACCGAAGATCTAATTACTTATTTAG
>JADGAM010000348.1 GCA_015232015.1 Oligoflexia bacterium
AATCTAGATGATATCATCATAGATACTCCCTATAAAAATTTGCGCTTGATTTGTGGGGGTAATGACAAAATAGATTACAATCAAATAAAACAAAAATCATTAATCTCTGAAATAAAAAAAATTTCTGTAAATTTTGTGATAATAGATTTAGGTGCTGGCCTCAATGATGAAATGATTGATCTATATAATTTGGCAGACGAGAAAATCATGGTTGTCACACCTCAACTAATTTCTTTACAAAATGCTTATAGTTTTATTAAAGCGGCCTTTTGTAGAGAGGTAGAAAAGAATCAGAAGATGGCGGTATGTTTGCGCCATCTTAAAAATGATATTGCTCGTTTGGTTGTGGCCATAAATAATTTAGAAGATTCTCATTTACTTAAAAATGAACTTAAAAAAATTGCTTTAAAACAAAGATTTTGGATTATGCCCAATATGGTTCAAGAGGAGAATAATATAATTCATATCTCAAGATTAAAAGAGTTGATTAAAGAATATGTTGAAATTGAATCCGCAGTTTTAGGTAGCATTCGTTATAGCAATGAGATTCAAAGTTCAGTAAGCAGAATGATTCCTTTCGTTGTATCAAGTCCTCAATCTGATAATAGTAAACAATTAAGAAAAATTGCATTTAACTTATTCGAGTATTCAAAATAATAGTGCCATGATATCATCACTCATTCTATATAATACATTATACATTATACATTGTAAGATTATCTTATTAAAAACTTTAAATTAAAGAGTTAAAATGCATAGGGTTGCAATTGTCGGAAACATGAGTGTTGGCAAGAGTACTTTGTTTACAAAGCTCTGTGGAATGAACGTAAAAAATGTGAACTATCCTGGAACTACTGTTTCGGTGACCTTAGGTCACATCAATAAAGATGAAGATAGACTTATTGTTGATACTCCTGGGACTAGCTCAATATTTACTCATAATGAAGATGAGAGAGTATCACGTGATTTTTTTCTTTCGTTTGATGATATAAAAAAAATTAATATTGGTATTTTTGCTGCTCTTTTAGTTGCTGATGCTAAAAATTTAAAACGCTCGCTTGCGTTGGCGATCCAATATGCAGAATATGATGTTCCCATGCTTTTAGATATTAATATGGTGGATGAGGCCGAAAGCCGTGGAATAACTATCGACTACAATTTGCTCTCAGATATTTTGGGAATTGACGTTTGTTACTCCGTGGCCACAGAGGGAAAAGGCATAAGAGAGATAAAGAGCAAACTTACCTCCCTTCGTATTCCTAACAAACTTATTAAGTATCCTCCTAAGATAGAGGAGTTCATCAGAATAACTCAAAAACTTTTGACCAATTTTCACAATGTAGGACATAATGTAGTTCACAATGTAGGTCACAAAATTTCTAGAGGAATAATCATTTTGCTCTTGGCCCAAGATAAAAGTGCTGAAGCTTATGTAGCAAAAATTTTTGGCCAAGATATCTTGCAACAAATTAGGGGTTTGCGAGAGGAATATCAGCGTGGGGAAAATATTCCTTTTGAAATTTTAATTACCAACCTTTTTTATAAAAAGGCAGAAGAGATTGTTTCTCGAGTACAGAGTAAAGAACGACCATCAAAAAATCTCTATGTAGAAAAATTTGGTCGCTGCTGTATGCAACTTTCAACTGGTATACCCATAGCTGCAATTATCATTTATTTAATGTATCAGTTTGTGGGAGTATTTGCCGCCACCTACGTTGTTGATACCTTAAATAATACTTTTTTTACTAAAACTCTCTATCCTATTTGCCAGAAGTTAGTGGCCTTCATTCCCAATGCCTTTGTTCGAGATATGATTATAGATCCAAATTTTGGTTTTGTTCCCACTGGAATTTTTTTGGCCTTCGGTCTTGTTCTTCCTGTACTTTTTTGCTTTCACATTTTCTTTAGTATACTAGAAGACTCAGGATATTTGCCTCGCCTCTCATTTCTCTTGGATAAAGTTTTTCATAAAATCGGTCTTAATGGAAAAGGTGTTATGCCAATTATTATGGGTTTTTCTTGTGTTACTATGGCGATGCTTACCACTAGAGTTTTAGATACAAAAAAAGAAAAACAAATTGCCACTTTATTGCTCTTGTTAGGAATACCTTGCGCTCCACTGTTTGGAGTAATGTTTGTGATCTTAGGAAAAATGCCCATTACTGCAACTTTAGTATTTTTTGCAATTATTGGTTTTCAAATATTAGTTGCGGGATACTTCGCTAATAAAATTTTAATTGGTAAACGTTCTCCTTTACTCTTAGAAATTACTCCTATGCGCTGGCCGCAACCTTTGCAAATAATAAAAAAATCACTATGGAAAACTTACGATTTTTTAAAAGAGGCCATTCCTATTTTTGTTATGGCATCCATAATTTTATTTCTAATAGATCGTAGTGGTGGTTTGCTTCTATTAGAAAAAGTTTTAGATCCCATAACTCACGGACTGCTTGGATTACCCCAGGAAAGCGTTCAAGTATTCATTAAAGCAATTATCAGACGAGAAAATGGTGCAATCGAACTTCGTCATTTAAGTGAAAGTAATGGTGGAGGAATGTATAATAATTTGCAGCTAGTAATTAACATGCTGGTAATGACGTTTCTCATTCCCTGTTTAAATACAATTATTGTGGTAGCAAAAGAACGTGGGATTAAAGTAACATTGTTACTTCTGATGATTGTAACATCGTGGGCGCTTATTTCCGGGGGAATTGTTAACCATTTTTGTACACTACTAGGAATTACTTTTAGTTAATTTTAGTTAAGAAGATACTATGAATAATATGAATACTATGAATATTAGTGAAAGACATGAAGAGATCCTTGAGGCCATTTGGATTACCTCTGAAAGAAAAGAGTTTGAAACCGAATCTATAAGAAAAGAATGTGTTGTGGATTTTGAAGAGATGGATTTGTTGCAAATAGAATCTCGTGGACTCATTCTAAGAGATGGACAAAAAATTCTATTTTCGGTTGAAGGTAAAAAGTGTGCTGAACAAATTATCAGAAGACAACGTTTGGCCAAAGTTTTGTTAAACTCTATCTTAAAAATAAAAAATTTACAAATGGAAGAGTTAGCATGTAAAATTGAACACACGCTTCTTCCAGAAGTTGAAGAGTCTATCTGCACACTCC
>JADGAM010000349.1:0-901 GCA_015232015.1 Oligoflexia bacterium
ATTTTGTAAAAACTGCACAAGTAATTGTTTTATCTTTTCGTAATTCAGCCAATTGCGAGAAAGCAATCAAGATCGTCTTCTCGCTACACATGCCTTATTGCAAAAATATTCCTTTTAAGCATACAGATCTTCATCTTTCTATCAAGATTGCAAATATTTTGAAAAATAATTTAAAAGATAAAAATACCAGGATTGTTGTTGGAAAAAAGTACAGCGAAAATTTCCCAGATATTTTAAATTATACATTTTACCATAGCTTTCCAATTCATTTTGAATATTCAGAAAATCATCAATTCCTGACAAAAAATGAGTACTTGTTTTTGACAAATAACTCAAATCATAAGGCCTTTATAGAAGGCTTTTCATTATATTTTTTAGATTTAAATCAAAATGATGTAAAAGAAAAGAATAAATTGGTGGCTTATTTTTTTGAAAAAAAATCCGTTATATTCGCGCCAAGTAATTGGAAAAAATTATTATCTTTTAATTGATGAAACCAAAAGACACAGCACATGCTAGAACAAATCTACTTTAACCTTATTTTGTATTGCATAGGATATATATATATATCTTTTTTTATAAGTTATTTCTATTGTTTGAAATTTTTTTATTCTTATCTATTTGGAATCATATCATGGGTAATTGCTTCTACTCTTCTAATAATTTTTTCAATCCCCTTTAATTTAACCTCAATATTTGCAATACTTTTGTCTTCAATGTTCTTACTTTTGTTTATTGGACGAAAAAAACTATATGTTTTAAACAAGGAGAAAATTTTTATTGAATTAAAATTTTTATTTTTCTTCCTCTTAATTATTATATCATTGACTGTGATATTTTGCTTCTATAACCCATTAATTTTCCCTCCAGACGGAGTTACGATGATAGGGACGGGAAAACA
>JADGAM010000349.1:1153-3135 GCA_015232015.1 Oligoflexia bacterium
TTCTTATTACTGTTCCTGCCTTTTGGATGCATGTTTGGTACGTTCATACAAATATGATTGCTGGGATATATTATTCGTTGTCAGTCTTAACAGTCTTTTTATATAGAAAAAATTTAAATGTTTCTTTGGTTTTTTTAGCGGCTATTTTACTAGGATTTTCTTCGTTAATCAGGGCCGAAATGGTATTTCTAGCTTCAATCCCAATCGCGCTTTTGATGAATACAAAAGAATTGAATCGAAAATATTATGGAATATTTATCACTCTTTTTATAATAATATGCTTTTTTTGGAAAATTTATAAGCTTATTTACCTAGGATTGAGTACACATCACTACGGTGCCGGTTACATAGATGTTATTCTTTTCACTGCCTACCTATCAACATTCTTTATCGTCTACAATAAAAATACTAAGCTCAAAATAGCAAGTATTGCTCCAGAACTTTCTATGGTAGTGCTATTTTTTCTTTTACTTTGTGCCTTTGTTGTCAATTTTAGTAACCCTATACAGCAAATTATTTATCTTGGTGGTTACTTGATCCTTCCTCTAAGTGAACATGATTGGGGTGGTGCGTGGATTATTTCGGGCCTATTTATTACTATAAATATGTGGTTACGGAAAGGTTTCGAAAATACATCAAATACTTTAAAATATTTTATCGTATGTATTTCTTCGTTTTTTCTCTTCAGGATACTTTTTTACTCCATCCAAATGGCAGAGGGAGGCCTCAGTCCATACTGTAGCGGAAACAGGATGTTAATATCAGTTTTGCCGCTATGTGTATTTCACATGTTTTACTTCCTTGCAGTTATGATTGACAGTTATCAAATAAAAAACTATCTCATAAAGGGTACCTCTTTTTGACTCTTTTATTATGCCAATTTAGCCATTGTTTGCTAATAAATATTTCTGCTGAGTCTTGAAGTATTAAAGCTAGACAATCTTTATTAGGAGCAACTATTCTTTTAGAAAGAGTTTCTGTCATCCATGAACAAGAGGGTTTGACTTGAACATACATAATAATTTTGGTCACAGCTATTACGCATCGAGAGATGTAGGTGTTCTCGTTTTAACAAGGACATATTCATCATCTTTTGGCGGCAGATGGAAAATTGACATTGGTAACAAGGTTAAATTAATTGATTTTCTCTACAATAGGATTTTAGATGCCGGTATTGTTGACCAAAGTAAAATAATCATATCAACTACCCAAGAACAGGATGATTATGAATTATTTAAGTATGCCCAAATTCAAAACTATAACATTTTCCGTGGACCATGTGAAAAAATCGTAACTCGCGTTATCGTTTCTGCGGATAAAATCAAAGCAAAACATCTTGTTTTAATATACGGAAATTATCCTCTTATTGCCCTAGAAAAAGCAAAAGAACTACTCGATACTTATCTCCAAAGTGATTATGATTTCGCTTATAACGAGCTTTCATGTGGATTGGTCTATGGTTGTGGAGTAGAAATTATTAACGTAGAAAAGCTAAGGCATGTAGGAATGACATTGGCCAATGAAGACATAGAGATGTTCCCTAGTTATTATTTTAAAGAAAACCCAGAAGAATTTAAAATATTTTGCGCTCATTCTTTGCTTTGTGACCCTAACTTTTCGCTTGCATTAGACTCACATACTGATCAATTTATCATCAGAGAAATTATTAGATTGAGTAAATCATTAAACTATGAGGACATTTTTAAAACCATTGAAGATAATAAACAACTACTTGATCACCATAAGAAAAAGAATACTACAGGAGAAGTAGGGCTTAATAAAATCATGCTCTTTCCTCATAAAATATCTGAAATCAGAAATAAAGAAAATTTTCTTTTTCCTATAAGTGTTGAATTATCCCTAACCAATCGATGTAACTTAAATTGTATTTGGTGTTCAGACTCCAAATTAAGGGAGCATACCGGAATGGACAACGATCTATCAAAAGAGACTCTCTTTAACTTGATCACAGATCTTAGAGA
>JADGAM010000034.1:0-807 GCA_015232015.1 Oligoflexia bacterium
GTTTGTTATCCAGTTCGCATATAAACATTTCCTGTGAGTTGTCCTTTTCAAACATAGCAAACCATTTCTCTTGTTGCTCTTTGGTTATTTCATCTTTTAAGAAAAATGCATGGCGATTATTATTTTTCCACATTCTAAGATCTTCGAGGTCACTTGAAACCACAGATCTTACTTTAAAGAGGCAATCTTTAAAGTAAAAACTTTTAGTGAAACTCCATTTTTTTATTTGAGTTGTTTCTTTTTTCATTATTTGTCCATGATTGTCTATTTCTGTTACATTTCTTGCCAAATTGAATCCCATTTTAAAGGCGATATGTGTATTAATGTATGCAAAAGAACCCTGCCTTCCAATTGAAAAAATATTTTTATATTTTTGAAGAGAAGAGTTAAAGTAATCAAGGTGCTTTTGAAATCCAAGTTTATAAATTGGGTATGCATGAGGAGCAAAATATGTATGAACTTGAATTATGTCTTCTTCTGAAATAATGTTTTCACCTATAATCTCTTGGATAACTGTTTTTTGAGTTTCAATGTAGTTTTTCCATTTATCAGATGTTTCCATAGCAGTGACTTCTGAAACTAAGATGGTGGCGTTATCAGGAGTAATGTCGTAATTAAACCAACTATAATCTGTTATCCGGTTGAAAGTTTTATTTCTAAAATACATAAATGAAGCAGGAAGAACTTTTTTTCGTTTTATTAAAAGTCCAATAAAAATTATACCTAAAAAATTAAAATTGGAAGTACACTTGGATAATTCGAGATTTTGGGGCGAGAGCAAGGATGAGAATGTATTTAAAGGGATTG
>JADGAM010000034.1:830-19875 GCA_015232015.1 Oligoflexia bacterium
AACACACATCTTTACCATCATGAGTGAAGAGGACGCTAGAACAGTTTTGGTCTGTGATGCTAATTTTTTTTAAGTTGCTATTTAGATAAAGTACACCATTGTTTTGTAAAAATTTTTCTTGCATTAATTTACAAATCTGAATGAATCCTTTAACGGTGATAAAGTTCTCACCTTCAGTCTTTTCTATAAAATTTTGAGTAGTGATCTGATGATTTTTTTTTCTCTTAACGAGATGTATTAGACGATCACCAAGTGATGTTATGGACAATTTAGGCACTCTTTGTTCTGCAAATGAAGGATCTAAATCTTTGGGTTCAAGAGACCAGACTTTATATATGTAATCTTTAAAAAATAGCTGATAAAGGACACTACCATAATTTTTTTTTAGAACCCATTCGGCATTACTATTGTATATTTCCTTTTGAAGAAAACTGCAAATTCTATGGTATAAAAAACTTAATCCGGCCTTTAAGATAGTATATAAAGGAAGCTTGGAAAGGATGTCTTTCAAAGTTAGGGGAAAAGAAAAAAGTTCTCCTTGAAATTCAACTTTAATAGTTTTCTTGAATGACAGTAATTGAGTTCCTGAAATATCTTTAATTTCCTTAAGTACTTCGCTATCGGTAGTGTGAAAAATGTGAGGCCCGTATTCATAGAGATTGTTTTGAAAATAAACACCTCCGGAAAGTCCTCCAACCTGGCCGTTTTTTTCAATGATATAAACTTGATAATTTTCTCCTTGCAACTTGCAAGCTGTCGCTAGACCAGTGCAACCAGCACCTAAAACTACCACAACCTTTTTTAAGTTACTTTTAGACATGTTTAATGCGAAAATCTTTTAGGAGGTCAATAATTTTGTAAACATCTTCCTCGGTTAAACGATGATGGAGTGGGATGTTTAATCCTACCTCATTCAACCATTCACTATTTTCCAGTTTATCCTCAGAACGATAGATGGGGTTCATATGTAACGGATGAAATCTTAAACTTGAATAGACTCCATTATTAAAAAGGAATCTCGCTAAATTATCTCGATGACCAAATCGAAGTTTTAAACAGTAGGTGAAAAAGCTGTGTTGTTCATCTTTGTCTTCTCCTGGAGGGATTAGTAACCAGTTGTTGGCCCATTCTTCTTTTTGAAGGATGTCAGAATAAATTTTCCATAATTTTCGCCTATGTTCTTGGAAGGAAGGTAATTTTTTTAATTGGACCAGACCGATGCTTGCAGCAATATCCGTGTTAAGCATTTTAGGAAAAGAGTCCGTTATTTCATATTCCCACCAGCGATTTTTATCGGAGGATGATTGAAATCCAGATTTGCTTATTCCACAGTAACGCAATTTTTTTGCAAGATTAATGTGTTCTTGATTATTAGAAATAATTCCACCACCTTCCCCAGTAGTGATATTTTTTACAGCATCAAAACTGAATATGCCAACTTCACCGATTGTGCCTAAATGCTTTCCTTTATAAAAACTATCAATGGAGTGTGCAGCATCTTCAACGATTGGTAATCCAAATTGCTTCATACCATCCATGTCAACAGGTTTCCCTGCGTAATGAACAACCATGATGGCAGAGGTCTTTTTAGTTATTTTGGCAGCTACATCTTGTGGCCGCATATTGCAAGAATTTTTTTCAACATCACAAAATCGTGGTACTAATTTATTTAACAACACAGCGTTGGCACAAGCTATCCAAGTAAAAGATGGGAGAATAACTTCAGAACCCTCTGGAAGATTTAAAAGTCTTAGGGCCATAATCAATGAATTAGATCCGGAATTTAAAAAAACAAAATTAGAATTTATTTTATCAGAAATTTGTTTTTCAAATTCAGTGCATTTGTTACCAATTCCAAGCCATTGATTGTCAAAAGAATTTTTTACTGACTCCAATTCTTCATTTCCGACATGAGACCCAAAAAGGGATATCATAAAATACTCCTTATCTTTTATTTTAATCGGATACTACACTCAAGATATTAAAATATTTTAAAACTAAAATAAACGTTATAATAATACTGAACTTATATTTGCACTTGTACCATAAAAAAAACCTTTTGCCTCTATTCAATGTTCTGGAGTGATTAATTGTTGTGTTTGATAGAAAATGATACACTGACTTTTAGTACTTTTGTTGATATTGTGGTTCAAAATTGTAAAAATTTTATTGTTTTAATTTTTTTCCAAATGAAGCAATAATCACTAGTAATTTCATGAGTGAGAGAATATGGAAATAAATTACGATTCGTATTTGTCCTCTGTGCAATAGAGATAGTGTTACTTTGTATTGGAACAAAGTATGGATGGGTGACGGCATGAAGGTGTATAGATGTAAATCTTGCGACTTGTTATACCTTTTCCCTATGATGTCAGATGCGGCAACACAGAGACTATACAATCATTATACTAACTATGTATTTATGCGTGGATTAGGTGATGAAACGCCTCTTCAGACTTTTGTAAGAAGAAAACCTCTTGCGGCTACTCGACTAGAGCGACTTAAATGTTTTTTGGATTCAAATAAAGCAGTTTTGGAAGTTGGGGGTGGTTGTGGAAATGTTATAGGTGAAATTAAGAGACAAAAGTTAGCTTCATGTTCTGTGATTGTTGAAATATGTCATGAGCAGTTAGAGTTTGCTAAGAAAGAATATGATTTGGAAACTTATCTCTCGTTGAGTGATATTCAAGAGAAAAAAAGTTTCGATTTTATTTTTCTTTTTCATGTATTGGAACACATTAATGAGCCTATTGCTTTTTTAAAAAATATTTACCAACTTTTGAAGAATGATGGTCTTGTGTTTTTTGAAGTTCCATCATCTTCTGATCCTCTTATTTCTCTTTACAATATTGATTCTTTTAAGGATTTTTATTTTCAAGTTCAACATCCATACGTTTATTCAGAAAAGAGTTTAAGACAATTGGTTGACTCATCAGAATTTTCTATAGTTGAATTTAGATACCATCAACGGTATTCTTTTCTTAACCATCTAAAATGGTTGAACGGTGAAAAACAAAGAACGTGTAACTAGTGAAACAGAGATATTTGATAGAGGATTTTTAAATTTGTATGAGCAGAAACTTGTTGAGAATAAATGTACAGATTCAATTATTTGTATTTTAAAAAAGTAATAATAAAATTATCCATATAAACTAACCACTTCTCTTCGTTTATTTTTATTTGAATAAAAATTTCTATAGGAAAAATGAGAAAAAATGCTTATAGAATTAGTTTTCTGGAAAGCGAAATGAGTGAATGCCTTGATCTTTTATTTAAATCTGATACCTAATCCTTCAATTACTTTTTGCGCAACGTATTCAATCTGTGCATTACTAATTCCAGGCCAAATTGGGAGATTAATTAGGCGTTTCCATGTTCTATACGCAACGGGATAGGACTCATTAGAGTAACCCAGCTGTTGTTGATAAAATGGTTGTGTATGAACAGGAGGAAAACTGAGTCTGGTTTGGACATTATTTTGTGTCAAATATTGTACTAAAGAATCTCGTTTGTGTTCGTCTACTTGGATCGCATACATATACCAAGAATGCTGGGTCACATATTGTGGCATGTGAGGACACTGAATAATGTTGCTGTAATTTTTAAAAATTTCATTGTACCTTTTTACAATTTTTTCTTTCTCACATAGAAATTGATTTAATCTTTTTAATTGCATAATTCCTAGAGCTGCCTGTATGTCATTCATTCTATAATTATAGCCCAACGTCACATGTCGATATCTCTCCGATTGTCCCTGATTTAAAATAATTCTCATTTTTTCTGCCAAAGAAGAATTATTAGTTGTAACCATTCCTCCTTCACCGGTTGTGATTGCTTTATTTGGAAAAAAGCTGAAGCAATGAGTTTCCGCAATTTCCCCAACTTGCTTTCCCTTGTATCTCGCTCCTAAACTTTCAGCGCTATCTGCAATTACAGGAATATTATATTTTTTGCCCACAGACAAAATAGCATCGTAATCTATGGGCATGCCGTTCATATCAACAGGCATAATTGCTTTTGTTTTCGGTGTGATCGCTTTCTCAATAATTTCAGCGGTGGTATTAAAGGTGAGAGGATCATTTTCTACAAGCACTAATTTTGCTTTCTGATATAACACAACATTTGCACTGGAAATAAATGTTAACGATGGAACAATAACTTCATCGTTTAAACCAATCTCCATTGCTGCTAGAACAACGTGTAATGCAGAAGTTCCACTATTCACAGCGATAGCATGTTTGGCATTTACTTCTCTTGCAAAATTACTTTCAAATTCATCAACTTTTTTTCCTTTGCTTAGCCAGCCGGAGCGAACTACTTCATACACTGCTTTTGCATCCTCTTCTTCTACCCAAACATTTGCAACAGGTATAAAATCCATGAAACCTCCCTCTATAAAATAACTATGTTCTTCAATCTAGAATGATAGTACCACTGACTATAAAATAAATAAGCAATAACTTCAAAGATTTTTGCTGATTTTATATCGACAAAGGATCTTGTATGTTTTTATATATTGTATTATTTAGTATTAAATTCGATTGTCAAAAAAGCTATAGAAAAATTGTTTTTAAGGTAGGTAATTAATGACTTGGTTTAAAAAACATATTGCGAATAACGCAAAAACTTTCATTGTAGCAGAGGCAGGAATAAATCATAATGGTGACTTTAAGATGGCACTAGAACTTGTTCTGACCGCTAAAGATGCTGGTGCTGATTGTATAAAATTTCAGACTTTCAGGACAACATCAAGCGAATCAAAAAATTCTTTTATGCCCAATTACTTTTCTGGTCACATTGGACACTTAGATAAACAAGCTTGGTCTAAATCCCTAGAGTTTTCTCTAGAGGAATTTCGCCAGCTTAAAAATTATTGTGAAGAGGTGGGCATTGCATTTCTTTCAACAGCATGTGATGTAGAAGGATTTAATATTTTGAAAGAGATCGGAATAGAATGCATTAAGATTGCTTCTGCTGATGTAAATAATGATATGTTACTTACTTGTTTTAAAGGAGAGACTAAGTCAATTATCCTTTCAACTGGAATGTCTACAGATGAAGAAATCACACATGCTATTAATTTCCTCAAAAAAGAATGCAATATTTCTGAGATAGCATTGCTACAGTGCACATCTCAATATCCAGCACCATACAATCAAATTGACTTAAATGTTATCAGAACAATGCAGGAAAAATATTCCCTTCCTGTTGGATTTTCAGATCATACGGAGGGAATCCACATACCTATGGCCGCTGTAGCGTTAGGAGCAAAAATTATTGAAAAACATTTCACTCTAGATCGTGCTTTACCTGGAGTTGATCATGCTGCTTCGATTGAGCCAAAAGAATTTGCACTCATGGTTCGTCAAATTCGAGACATAGAGAAAGCGGTTGGTAATTTTCATAAAAAAATACATGATAGTGAACTAATTAATGCCCAAAGTATGCGTAAAAGTTTAATGGCCTCTAAACCTATTCGTGCTGGCAGCATTATTTCATATGATGATATTGTTACAAAAAGACCAGGAACAGGTATTCCACCAAGCCAAATTGATAAAATTGTCGGGAAAAAAGTTTTAGTTGATCTGAGTTTCGAAGATTTTTTTCAATATCACATGTTCGAATAAATAATTTGTTAAGGACTTTAATATGACTGTTGAACTTTTCAACAAGAATAATTATGTAAGATGGAAAGAAATATTCAATTCGTTTGCTCCTAAAAATCGAACTCTATACCACTCTCCAGATTATGTGCTAACATGGGAGGAACATGAAAATGCTTTGGGCCTATGTCTATATATAAAAATAGAAAAATATGAATTTTTATATCCATTTATGAAAAAAAAAATATGTATAAATGGAAATGCAACAGACTATTACGACATCTTCAGTGCTTATGGATATGGCGGAATTATATCCAACCATTGTAGGACAAAAATTAGTAACAACATTTTAAAAAGGCTAAATAATTGCATAGATGAATGGTGTTTACAAAATAAAGTTGTTGCTGAATTCATTAGAGAGTACCCAACATCAAATGATTATTTGAGATATTCCACTAACATTTTGGTAAGAAAAAATCTTCTTTATGATTACGCACAAGAGGATTCTCATGGAGTTTTCAACATTAGTAAACGTGCATTTAGGGACACGAGTACAAGTTTAAAAAAAGGATGTTGCATTAACGTAGAT
This sequence comes from Oligoflexia bacterium, assembly GCA_015232015.1. Lineage (GTDB taxonomy): Bacteria > Bdellovibrionota > Bacteriovoracia > Bacteriovoracales > Bacteriovoracaceae > JADFZW01. The sequence goes on from JADGAM010000034.1 coordinate 7,023, forward strand.
TACAATCTGGCCACGCTTCCAGCTTTCATACAACTATACCAAGAAATGTGTGAACGAAAAAAACTGGCATCCTCTTTGCGTTTTAATTCTCTGTATTTTAATACTCTGAAAACATTTTTAGGAAATCACTGTTTTATAGTCAATGTTCTATTTAATCAAAAGATTATCGCATCTTCACTAAACTTCTTATTTGATACAACAATTGTTTACCATTTAAGTGCTTCTGATTACAATTTTAGATATCTGCTCCCTAATGATCTAATGTTATTAAATTTGCTGGAAGTTGGAAGAGAAAAAAATTGTCAAAGCGTTTTTTGGGGAGGAGGTCTCAGTAACGAACAAAACGACACACTGTTTCTGTTTAAAAAAAAATTTTCAACAAATATTTTGCCTATGCATATTGGCAAAAAGCTTCATAATGTTAGCATGTACAATGAATTTTGCCATACATGGGAACAGTCGAACATAGAAAAAAGTAAATTATATCAGCATTTTTTTCTTAAATATCATATGTGACTACCTAAATATTAAAATTTTTGTATAAAAGATTAGTTGCCAACATATTTATCCCCGGGGATAATAGCGATTCCAGTATCAAATACTAAATGAGCAATTTTTATTGATATATACTTTACATGTCTATGAATATTCCAAATGTCGTTTTCTTAACCTCAGGCAGTGGAGGTGATTATTTTGCTCTTGAAAAAAGCAGAAAATTTGGATTTCTTAATTATAATGTTAAAGCTGTAATTAGTAGTGATGAGAACTCTTCTTGTTTTCAGGATGCAATTATTAAGGATTATAAGACTTGTTTGGTTTCAAAAAAAGGTAAAGATAAAACATCTTTTATTAGAGATCTCACTTCTGAGTTAAATAAGGTCCAGTGGGATATTTGTGTACTTGCTGGATTTAAATATATCCTCCCTCCTGAAATTGTATCCAGTAATTTTAAAAAAATAATAAACTCGCATCATTCAATTTTGCCAGCAAATCCAGGTCTCTATAAAAAAGAAACTTTAATCACATCAGACAACAAATTATTAGGGGCCACTGTTCATTATGTGGATAATGGTGTTGATTCTGGAGAAAAAATAGCTCAAGGGGCATTCCCTAATTTTGGAATTGAAAATTTAGAAGTAGTTCTGAAAAAATATAGAACTCTTCAAAACATATTGATTATAAATTCTTTTATGATTGCAACCAATCAAATAAAAAAAATAGATAGCTGTACTTCTTTTGAAGATATTATTTTTTGGCCAGCTATTGAAAAAGATGTTTTTAAAATTGTTAAAAATTAAGAAAATATAAATAAAAGGAGTGATACATTTATGGAACAGATGACTTTTCAACAAAAATTGAAAAAATATCTAAGTGAAGAAATGATTAGGTTAAATGCTATTAAGGAGAGAGACACAATTCTAAGCGTTCCTCCTTGTCATTTTTACGTGGAACCTACAAATGTATGTAATCATGATTGCATTATGTGTGTTCCAAAAGAACAAAGAGGCCAACCTGGTTTTATGGATATTTCAATGTGGAAAAAGATTGTAGATAATATGGCCTCTCATGAAATAATGTCTCCAGTCACTTTAATTGGCAGAGGAGAACCACTGCTCCATAAAGACATTGTATCAATTGTTGATTACGGGAGTAGACATAATATACCCTGCTATATTATTACCAATGGATCTCTTTTGGATGAAAAAATGACAAAATCATTACTTGATGCTGGTGTAAAAAAAATTCAAGTTTCAATTCATGCACATTCATCAAAATCCCATGAATTTATTACTAAGAAAAAGAATTATGAAGAGATAAAAAAAAATGTTCTCCGTATGACCGAAATAATAAAGGAGAATGGCTATCGATGTCACACATCTGTAATGTCCTGTATATGTGAAGCAAACAAACATGAAATAAATGATTTTATTGGATATTGGAATTCAAAAGTTGATCGCTGTTTTGTGACAGAGTTATATTCAATGCAAGGAGATTCCAGTTTAGCGAAGGAATCAATGACAGCTGCTCAAAAGTATATGAAAAATAAAAAACATCCTGGTTGTACGGTTCCATTTTTCTTTTTATCAATACGTTGGCACGGATCAATTAACCCTTGTGGATACGATTGGGGAGAGGATATGGTTGTAGGCAATGCAAATGATGTTGATTTTGATATTATGAAAGTATTTAATAACGAGAGTATGCAAAATTTAAGAAAATGCATGTTTACTAGTGATTTCTCTTTTTGTAAGAAATATAATTATCCATGTGAGACATGTGAGTGGCCATTTGATCCAGATGCTTTTAGAGGTCTCGACGATCATGTTAATAATTTTCCAGAATTGTTTTCTAGAAATTTCTCAGGTGCACTTAAGTAGAAAAAATTAAGATCCACAATGAAAAAGATCCACTTTTTGGTAGACGTAGATCCATTAACTAATTACCTAACGGCACCTCTTTATTTTGTTCGTCATTGGTTGCGTAGAAGAGAATATGATATAAATTTTTTTTATACTCCCAAGACCTCTTGTTTTGAGTGTGATATTTTATTATTAAATTCTAGAACTGTTTTCAATCTATTTAATGAAAATCACGCAATTATTCAAGAAACGTCCCCTGTAATTGATTTATTAAAAAAAATCAGAAAATATACTAACAAGATAATTTGGATGGATTCTACGGATAGTACTGGCACAAACCATTTTGAGCTTTTACCGTATGTAAATCTATATTTAAAAAAGCAACTTCTAAAAGATAAATTCCTATATCAAAAACATTTTTATGGAAATAGAATTTTTTCAGATTTTTACCATCAAAATTTTGGCATTATTGATAGCAATCCCGCAGAACGTTCCTTCCCGTTGGACCCATCTGACCATCATAAGGTAGATTTATCTTGGAATCTTGGTTTAGGAGATCTCCATAATACTTTTTCTGCTTTTTACAAATTTCGTCGATTACTTCCATCTGTTATTCCAGTTAATTATAAAATTGACTTCGTTTCTCCTTACACTCCTAGAAAAAATGATATCTTTTTAAGAGTATCTACTGATTGGAAAAGAGAAAGCGTAGTCTTTCATCGAAAAGAATTAATTAAGATTTTAAATAGATTTATACAGAAACATAAAGGAATCACAGGTTCTGTTCAGGGATATCTACCGCCCAAACGTTATCTTAAAGAGATAAACCAATCAAAAATTTCTTTTGGACCATTTGGTTGGGGGGAAATTTGTATCCGAGAATTTGAAGCATTTATAAATGGTTCATTATTATTACGAACAGATATTTCCTGCATCAGAACATGGCCGTCAATTTTTGAAGATAAAAAAACTTGTGTTTTTTACAGATGGGATTTCGAAGATCTAGAAGAAAAAATTTTATTTTATTTAGAAAATGAAAAACTTCGCTTAGAAATTTCTGAGAATGGCCAACATGCTTACAAGACCATAGTTTCTACGAAAGGCATGGAGAATTTTTGTGATTGGTTTATTGCCCAGATAGAAAAATGATTTTCCAAATTATAACCAAAATAAATAAGAAATAGACGCTTAATAACTTTACAATTTTGTATTTTGAAAGTTAGAATCACCAATAAAATTGATTTTGTGAAGGTATCTTTTTTATTTTCTTGTTTATAAAATTGGATATTGCTGATTATGACTCTTTGTAAACTATGTGTTTTGTCTTCAAATTTTCCAAATATTGACTTAGATGAGGAATGTGTTTGCAAATTTTGCAAGCAGCAAAATTTAAAGAATGAGCAAAAATCAATTGGACTAGTGGAAAAAAATAATTTTGATTCAATAGATAAGATCATTAATGCTTTGAAAGGAAAATATGAATATGATGCCATTTGTTGCTATAGTGGTGGTAAAGATTCAACCTTTATGCTCCAATTCTTAAAGAAACGATACAACATCAGAGTCCTTGCTTTCACTCTAGATAATGGCTTCATAGTTCAAGAGGCTAAAGAAAATATAAGTAAGGTTGTCGAATATCTTGAAATTGACCATGTTTACTATAGGCCTAATGCAAGATTCTTGAAAAAATTGTTCCAGGCTGCCATAAGAGGAGATCTCTTTAGGGATAGCAAAAACTATCATAGAATTTCTGATATCTGCCTTTCCTGTATAACTATGATAAATGTTCAAGCTGCTTGTTTGGCCATTCAAAAAAAGATACCCATTATCTTTGCTGGTTTCACTTCAGGTCAAACACCCAGGTCAATTTTAAAAAATCACTATCTGTTTTATAAAGAATCATTTAATCAAAATAAAGTAAATTTCGAGAGAATTTTAGGGACCCAATCCAATCGATATTTTGATATAGATGATTCAGATTTTGATATTTATCAAATTTCCCCAAACATGCTTTTTAACCATACGGAAAAAGAAATTGTAGAATCGATAAAAGCAATGGGTTGGATTAACCCTGAAAATTTAGATGGATGTTCTTCTAACTGCAAATTAAACGCATTAGGAGTATATGTTCACATGAAACGATTTAAATTCCATCCTTACGAAGCAGAGTTAAGTAATTTAGTAAGAAAAGGTGTTATTACTAGAAGTGAGGCTCTAGATAAATTAAATCAAAACGTATCTATAAATAATATAAACGAGATGTTATCACATTTTGATACATCTATTGTTGATGACTAATATATTTAGTGATTGAAAAGATTTGCATTATGTGTGGTATTGTTGGAATTATAACTCCCTATAAAGCTGATCCATTGAAGCTCACAGGTATGTTGTCATCAATTGAGCATCGTGGACCAGATGAGGGATATTTGTGGAATGATGACTATCACGTGGCATTGGGTGTCCAGCGATTGTCCATTGTAAACCTTCAAAATGGAGTTCAACCAACATTTAGCGAAGAGGGTAGCATTTGTGCAATTTTAAACGGAGAAATATATAATTACCAAGAAATAAAAATAGAACTCACGAAATATGGGTTCAATTTCAGAGAAGGATCAGACGCAGAGGTTATTCCCGCAGCTTACCAATATTGGGGAATCGATTTTGCCTCGCACTTTAATGGTGATTTTGCTATCGTCGTCTGGGATAAATTACGTCAGGAAACAATACTTGTACGAGATAGAACAGGACAAAAACCTCTCTTCTATACAAAATCTCAAAAGGGTGATTTTTTATTTGCTTCAGAAATAAAAGCTTTATTCGAAGATGACCATGTTGTTAAAGAATTAAATCCAGTATCTATCGCTCAGGTATTTACGTTCTGGACTTTTGTTGATTCACATACGACGTTTAAAAATATATATCAAGTTCCTTTAGGGACTGCGCTGAAATTTTCTTTGCATGGCGATTGCATAAAAAAACACGTTTACTGGGATATTCCATATTCAAAGGGACAATACTCTTTTGTTAATAGTTTTCATGAATGTCAAATGGCTTTCAAAGAGGAGTTAAAAAAGGCCGTCAAGATAAGACTAAAAGCAGATGTTAAAGTTGGTACATACATAAGTGGTGGAGTTGACTCTTCTGTAATCAATTATATAGTTTCAAAAGAGCTTAATCACAAATCTACAGAGGCATTTTCTATCGGTTTTGAAAACAAGATTTTCGATGAAAGTACTTACCAAAAAAAACTATCGGAACACTTAGGCATAAATTTAAATGAAATCACGTGCTCTAATCAAGACATATATGAAAATTTCTCTAACGTAGTATATCACTGCGAAGCACCCCTTTTTCGAACAGCTCCAGTTCCAATGTATATTTTGAGCAAAAACGTACAGGATAATAATTTTAAAGTAGTATTAACTGGTGAAGGTTCTGATGAAGTCAATTGGGGATATGATATTTTTCGAGAAACGAAAATAAGGAATTTTTGGTCAAAAGATCCGTCGTCCAAATTAAGACCTCAACTTTTTCGTAAACTCTACAACTATCTTCCGCAATTTCAAAATACGAGATACCTGAATCTAACTTTGGATTTTTTTAAAAGAGGGATCTCTGATATTAATGACCCTTTATATAGCCATGCTTTGCGAATTTTAAATTCTAACGCCCTGATCATGTATTTCGATCCAGAAATCAAGAAACAAATTGAAAATATATCTCCAATTGAATTATTAAAGTCCAATTTACCTGTTGATTATAATAATAGAACCATTTTAGAAAAGTGTCAGTATCTTGAAATGAAAACGTTGCTTTCTGGATATCTTCTCAGTTCTCAGGGTGATAGAATGCAAAGTGCTCATGGAATCGAGGGTCGTTATCCATACTTAGATCATAATTTTATTGAATTTGCAGCAACTATTCCTGAAAAATATAAACTCAATGGTATAGCAGATAAATTTATTTTGCGGCAAACGTATGCTAATTTTCTTCCCAATGAACTAATAAACAGGCCGAAATTTGCTTATCGTGCGCCAGAAATGGAGGCATTTGTCGAGGACAAACATGGTATGGTTAGAGATGTATTGTCTAAAGAATCAATTGAAAATTTAGGAATTTTCGACAGTAAAGTTGTACAAACTTTGCTAGCACGATTATTTTCTGATCAACCAAAAAAATTTTCAACATTTTCGACTAGAGATAATCTGGCATTTATTCAAATTTTGTCCACACAACTATTGTTCCATCTATTTATAGTAAAACCAAAACAAAATAAAAAATATTTCTCCAATAAATTTAAAATGGTTTCATTTAAAAACAAAAAGGTTCACACAGCTAGTTGTACTCTTGATAGTTATTGATTTTTTTAGGACAAAAAACATGGAAATGTCTTTATCTTTACCTGAAGAGAAGTTGCCGATGCTATTTGATTTTTTTCAACGAAACATTCGATCTGATCATATACTAAATGATAACATTTTTTTGAGATGGCAATATCGAGAAATGCCATCAAAAGTAATATCCAATGACTATTGCTTTGCATCTGCGGTTGAAAATAATAAAATTGTTGCAATAGTGGGTTATGTTCCTACTGCTCTACTAATTAACTCAAGGGAGGTACTTGATGAAATACCAGGAGCTTGGGTTACCATATGGTGGGTAGACCAATTATATAGGGGGTATGGGTTAGGCGTTAGACTGATGAATAAATTTCAAAAAAATTTCAGATTAGGATTTTCTGTAGGAGCTAGGCATGATGCAGCCACTATTTATGGCAGAATGAAGAATTTCAAACTATTAGATGCCATTCATAGATATATATATTTTATCGATAATACTGCTATCCCTCTATTTAAAAATAGCAGGCAGATCTCAATTCCAAATAAAAAAAATTATAGACCTAACAATTGCTACAAATTAGAACTATCCGAAAAATTACCACTAACTATTGATTACATAGATTTGCTGAAACAAAATATGTCTGAAAACAGTTTTATAGTAAAGACTGATTATGAATTCTTAAAATGGCGTTTTGAAAATCACCCTACATTCAAGTATGAGTATTTGTCGGTAATTAACGAAGACAAAATTGAGGCACTTATAATTTTTAGGATAGATAAAATTCAAGATAGGGATGATAAAATTATTTTTATTTCGGAGCTTATTGGAAATATTAATCTAGCAATCGAATACGGATTGCCTTCTATTATCAACTATGGAATATCTAAAAAAGTCATTCTTATTGATCTTATGTCATACAAGCAATTGCCTGCGCTTATTCTCGAAGCCATTGGTTTTTTCTCACTAGCTAATTATCAAAAATATGATGTGTATCCACTAGCTATAAGTTATCACCCATTACAGTGGTCATACCTACCTGTTGGAATAATATTTGGAGATTTACAAAATATTTTTCAGCAATCTATAAATTACTCTTGGGAAATTTCAGCTTCATACGGAAGGCTTGATGGTCCAGCATCAATAAGCTCCGAGGAAAGTTAATAATATGGTAAATAAATTCTTTGATCTTCATTGTGATGCCGGGAATAACTATACTAGAGATATCCAATTTTTAACTTCTGGAATTCGAGGGGTATCTAAATATGCATATGATTTTTCTTCACAATATACTGAAAATGATCTTTTTTGCGTTGACTATCCATCCATGAAAGAGGTCAACGTGAGTGCTAGCCTTTTTTTTATTCATGTACCGCTAAATTATGATGGCCATTCGCTACATCATCTACTGGATATAAGTGAAAGTATTAGAAAAAATATCGAAACCAAAAATAGTAATATTTCAATAGTTGAAAATTTGGCTGCATATTCAACATGTATCAATAAAGGAAAGATGGCCATTATAATTGGTGTCGAAAATTCAGATGTATTTTGCAGAAATTTAAATATTATACACGCTCTGTATAGATACGGGATTAGAGTTTGTACATTAGCATGGTACGGAAGAAATTGCGTTTGCGATGCCGGGCATGAAAGCAACGAGGGGTTATCTTGGTTTGGAAAACAGGCTGTAAAACTTATGAAAGAATTAGGTATGTTAATTGATATTTCCCATTTAAATACTAAGGGTATTTATGACGTTTTAGATATTACTCTAGGGCAAGGTGTCTTTGCTACCCACTCAAATTGTTTTAATTTATGCAAAACTGCTCGAAATTTAAATGATGACATAATGAAAAAAATATCTGAAATTAAATCGTGTATGGGTATCACTTTTGTTCCTCATCTATTAAACGAAAGCGGGATCGCTAATATAGAAGATGTGGGTAGACATATACACCACGCAGTTGAAGTGATGAATATTGATAGTGTAGCAATTGGCACTGACTATGATGGACATAATGGTAGAGTTACTGGACTAGAGAGAATAAATAAGATTGGAAAATTGAAAGAGTATTTAAGTTGTAAAGGGTTCTCTGAAGAAGATATTAATAAAATATTTTTTTCAAATGCAGATAACTTCCTTAAAAAAAATTTACATATTTAAAACAACCACAAAGAGTTAATTTATGGTACACGAAAAAGAACAATATATTAATCAAATTATTACCTACATAAGATGTAATTTTCCTGTGGCCAAGGAAACCGTTTTCCCTCTAAACAAATCTTTGATTGAAGAGGGAATACTTGATTCGTATTCAATCATTGAAGTTGTGAACTATATTGAGGAAGAATTTCATGTTAGTGTTGGTGATGACGAACTTGTTAAAGACAATTTTGGATCTTTAATTAATATGGCAGACTTTATAATTAAAAAATCTAAAAAGCAACCTCACTAAAGCTAATTAAATCTCTAGTCCAATACTAGTACTATTTAAGTACGCTTTGTGAAATACATATAATAGGTAATCAATTAAGATGAAATTTATTGAAGATAATATACAACAAGTAGACAAGCTTTTTTTGTATTGTACGGCATTCGTTTTTAAAAAAATTCATGAATTGATAACAAAAATTGCATCCCCAAATTCAAACCACCATTTCGACCTAAATTTATTAATTCAAAAAGGGCACATTCAATCTCACCCTCTTTTAACCTTCATGGAGTCATATCTCAACGAATATAGTTCAAATTTGGAAATTCAACATGTCGTTAGCACTATAGGGGAAAAACAAATTTTTAGAAAAATTGAGGAAATAGATAAACATACCAGTGAAGTAATGTTGCTAGTCAACGATGTCCTAGCGCAATTTGCTTGTTTTTATGATGGTAGAAAAAAAGGTAAAGATATTATTTTTTCTTTATCAGGAGCTAAGCGATGGAAGATTCTTTTTAGAGACTCCCTTTTGGCCAAAATGAATTCTCATTTAGTACTTTCGCTCATAGATAGTTCTCTCGATTTATCTCAAAAACAGAAATGGCTAGAACTAGGAGCAGGCGTCGGAGGTACGACTTTTGATTTAATCAATTATTCTTACAAAAAAAAATGCTTGGAGACGTATTACTACTCAGATATTCATGAAACTTTTTGGAATCTTTTTATTCGTGATTTAAAAAATAACTATAATTTCCCTTGTGAGAATATAAAATTCCTTAAGTTGAATATTGATGATATTCCCTGCTGTAAACAATTTGATACCATTTTTGCAACCAACGTAATCCATTGTGCTTCCAACATTATTTCTTGCTTGAACATAATAAAGGAAAAACTTCTAGTAACAAATGGTTCTATGGTAATTGCTGAAACAATAAGGACTGCAAAATATAAAAATATTTTTTTAGAAATAATCTACCATTATGTTGAAGATTATTCATCGTTACCAATTCATGTAAATACAAAGGAACGTGGTCTATATAACCACTCAGAATGGCTAAATATAATTAATCAAACCAATTTTAAACTTATTAATAATATTCAACTAAATTCTTGTAATGCCGTATACCTATTAAAATAACAACTATTGTTTTTTGCGTTTAAAAGAGTTTAAATGTCTGCTGAAGAAAAAATATTTATTTTTGATTATTATAGTTTAGAAGGTTCAGATTTAGATAAATGGTTGGATAATTTTTTTTGGCCAGTATCTAGGGATACTACAACTCAAATCTCCCTGGATTTTTTCAGAAAACATTGTGATCTAATAAACTATTACAAACATCACACTTTTGAAAGCGATTGTTTACTGATTGCACTTGGAATAACCAAGAGCCTAATAGAAGTAACAAATTATTCATATTTAATAAAAATTTTAGAAAAAAAAGGTTACTCAATTAAATATAACAAAAAACTTCGATTGATTCCAATGCTATTAGGAGATCGAGAGCTATCGTTTTACCCAGATAAAATTTTTCGGGATAAAAACAACACACTAAATTTAATAAAACTCTTTGTTAAATCTGTAATTTATAATTTCAACAACAAAAGATATTTTTTCTTTTCACATTTTTCCAAGAATAAAAGATTGTTCGCTTTTGAAAATGCAAACGTTATTGATCGCAATTTTACAAAAAATAATGAGAAATGGGTTCGTTTAACTAATCTGTGCGAATGGGGATTGTCTACTACAGATAATCATGAAAGTTTAGGAGATAAAGAGAAAAAAATATTTCAAGAGTTCGCTAATTCGTATTTAGACTTCATTATCTTATATACTCATAGTAAATTTGACTTAGAATTATCAAAAGATTTAATTGAAAAAATCTATACATATATCATTCAAACTTTATCCAATATCTCTATTATGTACAAAAGAATAATAAAGAAAATTGAGGACAAAAAAGTTGGATCGATATTAACTTCGACTGCTGGAAAGACCGAAATAAGAATGATTAGCTTAGCGATAAAAAGATTGGGAGGAGAAGTTGTTGGTTTTCCTCATGGTTTTTACATATCTCACTACTCTTCTCCGAGATATTCATTTCATGAACTGGCCACTGTAGATAAATTTGTATCTTATACCTCGTCTAGTAAATTATTAATGGAACGAAATAAAAATATAAATCCAATACCCAGAGATAATAACGTTACTATACTTCAAGACAACTCAGACACATTGCTGCAAAGATGGAACAAATGGAAGAATCGTCCATTGGCAACCAAAATAAACACCATTATGGTGCTAGAGCTTATTTTTGTCCCTGAAGGAGCAGGATTTTACGTACCATCCACAATGGTGAACTATCACTTATATTACAATTTATGCAAAACCATGACCTCCTGGGGATTTAAAGTAATTTTTAAAAAAAGACCAAAAAGTCTAGGTTGGGATGGTTTTAATATTTTTAAAAAAATGCCAAATGTAGAAATTGTTGATACAAATTTTGAAGATGACAGCATAATCGAAATGGCCGATGCATTCATGATACAATATGCGATGTCCTCTACCCTTTATTGGACAATGTGTACAAACAAAACTGTCATCTATCTGGATGGAGGATGGGAACCGTGGTTTAATGACGTATATGAATCTATGGCAAAGAGGTGTCGGGTTTTGCCTGTTAAATATGACATCAATAATAAGCCAACTTTTTCAAAACCAGATCTGTTTAAAATTCTAAACAAAAAACCAGAAACTCCTAACACAGAATTCTTACAAAAATATTTATTTCCTTAAAATCGTATTTTATAATATTTTACACTTAATTGTTGCGCGAATTTCTAATGGAAACGCAAGAAACCCGTATTCATCGATATCTTAGCAATTTTCTCACTCTGATCACCGATAAATGCTATGTTTTTTTAAAATCAATAATTAGAATACCAGAACAGAGCTCTTACTGATTATTTTTTTTCGGCCATCCGGCCACAAATCAATGGAGTTGTCCTGGTATGAATAATCGGCTCAATCGTATTTGGAAATATAATTCTGGCACATAGATGCTGTTAATTAAAGAGGCGAGTTCATTACATTACTCCACTCTGTTGGCGTTCTTCTAATTGGTCAATATGAGTATAATATTTTACAGAGTATAATTCTTTATCGTCTCTATGACATAGTCTATTTCTTGATCGCTCATTTTTGGGTAGAGAGGTATAGATAAGGATTTTTCATAATAATTTTCCATGTGAGGAAAATCGGATATTTTATAATTAAACAACTCTTTATAGACTGGTTGTCTGTATATGGGGATATAATGAACTTGAGTGCCTATATTTTTACTTCTCAGTTGCTTCATCACTTCTCCTCTAGATATTCCCAATTTTCTGAAATCGATCAAGATAACAGCCAGATGATATGCATGTCCTTCAATTGGAGGTTGAATAGTAATTATAGGATGATTTTTGAAGGCATTATAATATCTTTCAAAAATAAATCTTCTTCTCTTAATAAAATAATCAATCTTTTTTAGTTGTGATATACCGAGAGCACATTGAATATCTGTTAATCGGTAATTATATCCAAGATACTGCATTTCATAGTACCAATCTCCTTTTTCGCAATCAGTATTCATAAAGTTATCTTTGATAATGCCATGACTTCGAAGAGTTTTAAGGATAGAGGCATAGTTGAAATTATTGGTTAATATTGCACCA
>JADGAM010000034.1:19885-30428 GCA_015232015.1 Oligoflexia bacterium
TTGTAATATGTTTAACCGGATGAAAACTAAAGATTGTGAAGTCTGCAAATTGACCACAACCAACTCTTCTCCCACTCTCCTGATAACGCCCACCAACTGCATGACAAGCATCTTCGATAACTGTAATATTATATTTTTTTGCAATTTGAAAGATATCTTTTATATTTGATGAGCTTCCGGCAAATAAAACATTAACGATTGCTTTGGGAAGTTTTCGGCCTTTTTTTTGTAAACTCTTCAAATGGTCTTCGAGTGCCTGTGGCGATATTAGATAGGTTAAAGGATCAATGTCTACAAAAGAAACATTACCATCACAAAAAAGTGCTGCATTTGATGAAGCGATAAATGTGTTCGGTGTTGTGATTATCCAATCTTCCTTTCCAATGTTTAATGCTAACATAGTTAAATGAAGAGCGGCAGTACCATTTGATACAACAATTGCGTGTTTTGCTTCGGTTAAAGAACATAACGATTCTTCAAAATAATCAACTTTTTCTCCTTGAGTAATCATTTCACTTTTCAGTACATTTACAACTGAATCTATATCATCCTGATCGATCCACTGCTTACCATAACCAATAAAATTTTGATATATTGTTTGCACAATTAAATCTCTCTTCGTTTACATTATAGGTGGATTATTTGCATATATTCAAAGTATGTTTTTACAGTTAATTATTATACACTGTTTTTATAGTTTTCAATCTTTAAATAGAAAGATATTGTCTACTAGAAAAGGAGCGTTTGTGTCGAAATTAGCCATTAATGGTGGAGAAAAAGTGCGAAAAAAATTTTTTCCTCCATATATTACAGTTGGCGAGGAGGAACTGCAATCCATAAAAAAGGTTGTTCAATCAGGAGTTCTATCTCGCTTTCTTGGAACTTGGCATGATGATTTTTTTGGAGGTCCAGAGGTTAGGGCTTTTGAAAGTGAATGGGCCAGTTATTTCAATGTCAAACATGCTATTGCTGTCAACTCGGCAACTTCGGGTCTCTATTGTGCAATTGGATCTGCGAGTATTGGCCCAGGAGATGAAGTCATAGTGAGTCCTTATACAATGACGGCATCAGCAATTGCTCCTCTCATATATAATGCTATTCCAGTTTTTGCGGATGTAGAGGAAGAATTTTTTTGTCTGGACCCAATATCGGTGAAGGAGAGAATTTCTCCTAGGACAAAGGCCATAATAGTTGTGGATATATTTGGACAGCCATACAACGCTGACGCCATAAATCAAATCGCCAAAGAGCACAACATCATCGTCATAGAAGATTGCGCTCAGGCACCAGGGGCTATGTTTAGAGACAAATATGCTGGTACTTTGGGTGATATCGGGATTTATTCCCTAAATTACCATAAACATATTCATACTGGCGAAGGGGGTATTATTGTTACTGACAATGATGAACTCGCAGACAAACTTCGTCTGATTAGGAATCATGCAGAAGCTGTTGTAGAAGAAAAAGGAGTTTCTGATTTGGTTAATATGCTTGGTTTTAACTATAGAATGACGGAAATAGAAGCAAGCATTGGAAGAAAACAGCTAAAGAAGTTAAATTCTTTAACTACAAGTAGAATTGATAATATAAATTATTTAGTAAAAGGTCTTTCTGATATCTCTTGCTTAAGACCTGCTCAAGTCCGTTTGGCCTCAAAACATGTTTTTTATCTCCATTCATTTCTTTTTGATGCAAAGATCTCAGGTATACATAGAAATCGTTTTGTAGAGGCAGTCAAGGCTGAATTGATGCCCATTGAGATGAGAGAAACTGAAGGTGTGAAAATTGGCAATGGCTACACTAAACCTCTCTACTTGCAACCTCTCTACCAAAAGAAAATAGCCTATGGCAAACGAGGTTGTCCGTGGAATTGTCAATGGAATAAAAATGAAGTTTCTTATCATAAAGGAATTTGTCCTGTAACTGAAAAACTTTACGAAGAGGATTTAATTGTGCACGAACTGATGAGACCTCCTATGACAAGAGCGGATCTTGATGATGTTATTAAAGCTTTTCACAAGGTATGGGATGCGAGGAGGGAATTAATATGATGATAGAGGATTTAGTTGTTGATCAAAGAAGAATTGGTCAAAGTCATGCCCCTTTTGTTGTTGCAGAAATGTCTAGTAACCATAATCAGTCTTTAGAAAGGGCTTTGAATATTGCGAAGGCTGCTGCAGATGCAGGTGTGGATGCGCTAAAACTTCAAACTTATACACCAGAGACTATGACTTTGAACTTGGACAGTGGAGATTTTTTTATAAGCAATCAAGATAGTCCGTGGAAAAATAGAATTTTATACGAATTATATAAACAAGCGTACACCTCTTGGGAGTGGCAGGAAAAAATATTTCAATATTGCAAAGAATTGAAAATCATCTGTTTCAGCACACCTTTCGATTCAAGCGCAGTGGATTTTCTGCAGAAGTTAAATAATCCAATCTACAAGATTGCCTCTTTTGAAAATGTCGATTTGCCTTTGGTTAGGAGAGTAGCCTCTTTGAACAAACCTATTTTGCTATCGACAGGAATGGCCAGTATCAGTGAATTGTCTGAAACAGTGGATGCTATTAAAGAACAAAACAATAATAAAATATGTTTATTAAAGTGCACTAGTTCCTATCCTTCCTCTCCAAAAGATTCTCACATCAATACAATTCCACATATGAGACAATTATTTAATGTTCAAACTGGTTTGTCGGATCATACATTGGGAATCGGAGTCGCTCTGGCCAGTATCTCTCTTGGCTCAACTATTATAGAGAAGCATTTTACTCTTTGTCGTGCTGATGGAGGCGTGGATGCTGCTTTTTCTCTTGAACCGAATGAGATGAAACAACTTGTGAAAGAGGCTAAAATGGCTTGGCAATCTTTAGGAAACGTTTTTTATGGTATAACCGAAAGTGAAATAAAATCTAAAGTCTTTCGAAGAAGTATTTATGTTGCTGAAGACATCATGGAAGGTGAACTAATTACTTCGAAAAACGTTCGTTGTGTTAGACCAGGATATGGTCTTCAACCAAAATATTATGATCTTATTCAGGGCAAAAAGGTTAACAGAAAGCTGGACCGAGGTATGCCTATGAAGCTTGAATACCTTTTTATCTAGTACTCTGTAAAATATTATAAAAATACGATTTTAAGGAAATAAATATTTTAATTAAAGAGGCGAGTCCATTACATTACTCCAAAAAATTACAAAAAAGTTATTGCTAACTATATTAGAGGATATTCTGATTGCAAAAAACTGGGCCTTTGGGCTAGAAAATAAAATGTGTCTTCTTCAAGACATTTTATCCCTAAATCAAACAAATCTTCACAGAGACAACAAAAAACATTACTCATCCCAAGTGAACAATGCTTAATGATACCTTCTTGATGGGCCTGTGATACAAATTTATTATGATCATGTTCAATATTATAGTCCAAGTATCGTACAAAACTTGATACTGGCAGATTGATTTTTTCACCATTGTTGAAGATTGGAACTGTATAGTATTTATGATACATATGAGGCACTCCGAACATATGTTCTACATGATGTAAAAAAGTCAACATGTCTGTTTCCTTCCCTCCAAAAGAAATAATTTTTCCACCACACGTATGGAGCTTATGCCAGGGAGAGTTGATTCCAAATGCCTTTGCCGATTTACCATTGCAGATATAGTTAGCATTTTTTCCAATTCCAGCAAGGCAGGTTGTGGGGTTTAATGATCGAACACAATCAGATCGTGTTACAATATATTGAGGAAAAACACCAAGTGATTTAGAAACAGGTGAGAGTTTAACATCGAATGCTAGTTTGCATCTAGCATATTCATAAAAAAATGCCGGAACAAGTAGGGTCCCTTCTGCCCCAAGATATTTTGTAATAATTTGAAAAATATTTTCACATAAATCTTTAGTTGAACAACTATCTAGCAACCCTAATTGGTACAAAGAAGAATGCATTAAGATTGTATCGCCTTGTTTAATTCCACACTCAGATAACGATTTTTTTATTTCTTCAACAGTATAAGTTTTCATATTGTCTCTAAATGACGTTTTGAAATTTTCGCATTTATAATTCTTACAATATCCTTGCAACTCAACATTTCAGCTATTTCGTTATAAGCAAATTCAACAGAAAATTCTTGCTCAAGTGCCACTACAATCTCTATTTGAAAAAGTGAATTCCACGATGACATATTCTCAAAAGATAAATTTTCATCAAATTCGCCAGAAGATATACCCAGCATATTACAAAGTATATTTAAAACTCGTTCTTTCATATTCAGTTACCAACCTTTATACCGTACTTATAAAAAATAAACTAAGCAAAGCATCTTAATTATTTTTTTTTATTTTTTACTACTCTGATTTTTAAAAAAGTGTATTTGTTTTGACCATCCCATTTGATAAATAAAAACAAAATTGTTACTATTTGCCAACTATACTCATCTTAAAAATTTATAATTACAAGGTGGATTAATTTATGTTATCTGATCAAACTATTAATGACTTTTATCTTAAGTTAAAAAAAATTGTCAGTAGCTCACCATATCTTGCTTATCGTCACTACAATGAAAAGTACTCATACGCTGAATTATATGCCCGCATGCTTAAAGTCAATGCGATCTTATCAAGATACCAGAATGCTCAAATTTTGTTGTATGCTAACAAAAGTGTCTCGTCATATGCAACAATCTTTAGCATATTTCTTTCAAACAATGTGTGGGTTCCATTATCACCCGACCTACCATTCAGTCGTAATGTTACAATTTTGAAAAAAATAGATCCGATAATTATTTTCCATGACGTGACACTTCCTGATGATCTGCGCAATTATCTTAAAGAAAAAAATATTATAATGGTTTCTCTTGAAGAAATTGTACAAGAAAGTAGTAACAACAAAGTTGAGTTTAATAACTTGCCTTCAAACAAACAAGACATTGCATACATTATGTTTACATCGGGATCAACAGGGGAACCCAAAGGCGTTCCGATGACGCATGAAAATTATATTAACTTTGCTTTAAACATTTTCAAAGTTCTTTCATTTAAACAAGGTGAGGATGTCTTTTCAGATTTTCATGATTTTGCTTTCGATATCTCTATCTTTTCCTTATTTGCTTGCGTTTTTTCAGAAGGGGCATTCTCTCCTATCATAGAGAAAAAAGATCGTATTCTCCCACTTGGACATATTATAGATAATGGAGTAACTGTCTGGTCATCAGTTCCTTCTGTTATTAACAGAATAAAAAGATTTAGACCAAACACCAAACATACAACTCCCATTAGAATTATGTTTCTTTGTGGAGAACCGCTTGCTTTGGATTTATTATACTATTGTTTTGAAAATATGAATCTTCCTCAAGTTTACAATTTTTATGGTCTGACCGAAACAGGAGTAGAAAATTTCTATCATGAATGTTTTCCTGAAGATATAGCAAAATTTGCCAAGTTCGGAGTAGCTCCAATTGGAAAACCACTTCCAGAAAATTTTATTCAGATTACAAAAGACAAGGAACTATGGTTAAGTGGCTGCCAACTAACGCCAGGATATCTCAAAGGAGTATCTACAGAAAAATTTGAAATTCAAAACAATGTTAGATGGTATAAGACGGGAGATATTGTAGAAGAATATGAAGGACTGTATTACTGTAAAGGTAGAGTTGATACCCAAGTAAAATTAAGCGGCCACCGAGTAGAACTTATGGATATAGAGGCCTGCATCGTTCGGCAACAATCTATTGAGCGAGCAATCTGTTTTGTAGATAACAAGCAAAGAATACCTATGTTAATTGCGGCAATAAAATCTAGGCATCAAATTGTTATAAACGAATTACGAATATCTCTCGCAAAAGAACTACCGGATTATATGATTCCACAACATTTCAAAGTAATGGATGATTTTCCATTAAATGCCAATGGAAAAATTGATAGAAAAAAAATTGCTGAATTATATTGACCAATATTGCAATTGTAAATATTTTAGTTCAAGGGGTGCAAGCCGTTAATTAAAGAGGCGAGTACATTACATTACTCCATGACAGTGATTGGTAGAAAATATTTCAAGCGGCCTCTAAATAATATCAATTAATTTTTTCTCCTGCCATTTTTGAAGATAATTTATCACTATTGATTCATCCAGATCTACGGATTTGGCCAGTTGTTTTATGGAAATCTTATTTTTTATTGTAGGAATAAAGTCCATTAAATTACGAAATTTAATCATATCCACTTCAGAGTTAGCAAACGCTTCGCTGGCAGATTTTAAATCTGTATATAGATCATATTGGGGATTTGCCAAACAAAAAAAACCATTGAGTTTTTTTGAGATCATTTTATTTGTCTCAATTCGTTGGAATATTTCCAAAAGGACTTTTAGAGATTCATCAAGTGCTTGTATATTAATAATCGAAATATTGTCTAGGCTGCTATGATATTGAGGAAAAGGACAGCGAGATAAGCTACACATTGGAATGCCATAAGACTCAAATACAATCTCATCATTACCTATTATCGAAGCATAAGGGCCAGAGGAAAATTGAACATTTAATGACTGTAAAGCAGTTAGTGCCTCATACTCTATAATCGACTCCCCTTTGTTAGAACTTTGAAGCGCTAAAGGTGTATTTGTCCCAAGTGACTCTAAAAAAATTCCTTCTTTAATTTTCCAATCATTATTTAAATGAAGTTCATTCAAATAAAATTCAGATCCAATGATTTCTGGAACGATTAATAGTTTGTAGGAATATTTTGTAGGAATATTTTGAATTGCACGAAAAAAATTTATTGCAACAGCGCAACCAGAAAGATCGTCATTGGCCATACCTGGATGATCAAGGTGAGCAACAAAAACGTAAGTGTCTTCCAATTTACCTTTCTTATCATACTCTAACACATTTAAAGTGCCAGTCCTTTCCTCTGTTTTTATAACCACGAAATACTTATCAGCTGTTAAATTTTCATAAAGTTGTTTAGGTAAACAAAATCCCCAATTTCTTTCCCATGGACGATAAGAATACCTGAAATGATAAGGTATTGCTTCGTCATTTCTATGGTCATAAAAGAGATGTTTTTTCAATTCCTCTAAACGAAACTCTCCTTCTACGCTTGTAGAGTGAGACGGAACAGCTAAAGGATGATGTTTACCATCGTAAATTAATTTACCTTTAGAACTTATTTGAGCATCAATCAATTTCCAATTGGAAGGAATAATCCACCCGTTGTGTTCATTTTCTTTTGTGTAAGGGTAAACCTTAAAAGAAAGAAGATTACAGAGATAATTTATGCTTTTATCATATTCCTCTGAACAAAATATTCTTGAAAGAGGGGCCAAATCTTTTATAATTTGATACATAAACAAAGTTTGCTCACAAGAGGATATAGATGTAGAAAAAACAGACACAAAAACACAAAAAAATACAATTAGTTTTTTTCAAATACATAGACAAAAACACCACCCACATCATCTGGTTCAAAAGGACCAATTTTCATTTTTTTGAATAGTTTCATCCCTGAAGAACTCATCTCTTCTTCAAACATTGCCTCATGTCTTTTGAAGTCGCCAACTAGATTAAGTCCTGATTTGAGTGCATTATTTTCTAATTCACAAAGTTGTACTCGATCTTCTTTGAGAGCAAGATCGATAATATGATTATGGTATCTAAATAATGATTTTTTCCGCTCATTTTCATTTGAAAAGTAATGAAGAATTTCACAACCAACAATATAACGCCCACCTTTTTTTAAATTGCTATGAATATTTTTAGAAAAATCGAATCGATTATCGAAGTGAATATGGTCATGAGCAAATGTGGATATAATCAAATCATATTTATTTGGAATACAATAATAAATTGCATCTCCACGAATGACTGAGAATTTTTTTGCTTCAGGATGATTTCTAAGAATATTACAACAATTTTCATCAATCTCTAAACAATCAAGATTTAAAAAAGCATGATTAATTAGTTCGTTAGAACAAATACCGGTACCACTTCCTAATTCCAAAGTATTAAGATTTTCACCAATAATGGAATGGAATTCTTTAATTTGTTTATGAATTTCAGTCAGCATTTCTTCATAGAAAGGATGCCCTCTCTCTATCTTATGGTAGGTAGGCAAATCAATATAACGAGACATTTCAATAAACAACTTCTCTTCCCCTTGAACTGGAACTGCTGAAGAGATTCTCGCATACTCTTTTTCAGGATGGGAGGTGTAGTATACGGTTTGGTAATCAACATCTAATATTGAAGAAGATAGAGTGTAAAATGCGCCATTTCTCCAAAGTTCTTTTGACTCTGGCGGTCTTAAATGTTTGAAAAGATCCTCGATGCAAACAATATTACCTAACATCTTTCGGGCATAATCCAGACGATGGAAGCTATTGGGATATTCATCTATGTTCTTTGGCCCATGTGAAAGGATTTTAAAATGATTGGTAACTGCAAGACTATCCTCAACCTTATGTACTCTAATTTGGTCACGGTAAATTTCCAGGTGAAAAACTTTTTCACGTTCACTTAGTATAACATTATACCCCATAAACATCTTTCTAGTGTCTAATAACTTTTCAACAATCTCATTTGCAGTTTTTTCCTCTTCAATGTATCGTGAAATAAAAAAGATTGGATTGATCAGTCCTTCATTTTCTTTTAAAGACTGTTGCTTGGCCTGATCCACTAATCCCTGAGATGCAAGTCTTGTCCATATGGGTGTATTAACAGCAGCACTGACAAAAGCACAACCTTTCCTATTGACCGCACAACTATAGTAATCTGCATTCTCTGTTTTAACACCAAGGAAATTTGGTTTTATAACGGTTACTTCTGTGGTTAAACAATTTTTATCTCTGTTCTTGAATAAAAGATTTAATCCTTTTACATAGCCAATTGTACACATAATGATCCCTCAATTACATTGATTTCTTATTAAGATGTTCTTTGCAAAAATGTTCAAATGAAAAGTTTTTAAATAAACTTTGGTTTTCAGAATAAATCCTTTTCATGAGATACAAAAACTCAATATCAGGAGAGATATTTCCTTTATATCGCAGATAGGACAACTTGTTCATATCTAATAATATATCTGCATCTCTCATAACCAGCACGCCCATAAAAACAAATGGAATAAAACGCTGATGTACTTGAGAGTAGATTGATCCTTTTTGAATCTTTTGACCAATCAAACTTGTCCGATAAGCATAAAGCCATCTGAAGGCATCGATAGTTCCACTACATCCTAAAATGGTTAATCCTGGTAATACTGTGGGGATTGTCAGATCTTGATACCCCATAATCTCATGATAGGTATAAGGAGTATCGCTATCATAAATAACTACCTCTAAACCCTTTGGATTAATTTTGCCGCCAGATTTTTGTTTGATTTTTTCAACAACACTTCTAGATAGCAACGCTGCAATCTCATTACATTTCACTGGGGCTAATAGTAATTTATTTTTATATTTTTCTATTTTGGGTTTGCTTATATCGGCCAAAACTAAGCTTGATTCAAACTCTCTTCTAGTTAAATTCATTCCTTCAAAGCATTTGATCTTAGGTTTACACTTCTTAAAATATTGCTCTCTGATTTCTGTTGGGTAAGAGGTTAGCTCATGAGGATCAATATCATATCCATCAATTTTGAATAATAACTCTTCTCCATCTAATGAAAGATCAAAAACTTGAGAAAAAACTTTCGAACAAATCACAACACCATAAAACATTCCTTGTTCAATCCAACGCTCAGTGTTTTCCATAATAGCTGTTTGGCATTTATCTGCAATTGCGTTGTGATTAGAAATGTATCCTTCTGCTATAATATCTTCTAGGTCAGAGATAGAATTAAAAGAAGCCGGCTTATGCATTACGTGAGGTATGGTCAAAGAGGATATAGAGGTTCCTTGAAAAAGAGAGTCTCCATCAGGTTCACTATACCACGCTTTAATCTCCTCCGTGCGAATTCTTCTTTGAAGTTCGTCATGGAGTGCTGATTTTTTTTCTATATCAAGACCCGAATAAAATTTCAAACCAGAATCAATGGTTTCACTTAAGCGAGCAAACCACCTGTGTTGTTCTTCATTACTAACAATCTCATCAATTTTTTTTAAATATTGACCTAATGAGTTCATGAAACCATCCTCCGCTCCTAAACTTGTTCAAATCTTAATTTTTCATACTTTTTTCTATTTAATATTGCTGCTGAGATCATGGCCATATCTTCTTTTGTACGATAGTGCTCTCTACGAAGTGGCTCTGGAAGTAGTGAAGGGTCAACCTCATCTTTATGCTTGTACAAATTCATATATCTTTCTGTGTCAAGCATCATCTTCGTAATATTTTCTCCTCCAAACTCTTTCACAAAAGAAGTGCTCCACCTGTTACCAAACTTATCGCAAAAGAAAGATCGAATTTGATCTGGAAAAAGAGTCATAATACCAATGTCAGGTCGCTGTTTTATTACTTCATGCATTACTTTATGTGCTAAAGGTACTATCTTTTCTTTCCAGTTACTATCATGCACAAAATATGGCAATCTCACTTGAAAACCTTCT
>JADGAM010000350.1 GCA_015232015.1 Oligoflexia bacterium
GTCTCCACTCCTGTTTTACTTTTATAATAAAGAGTCATTCCCGCAATCATCATAGGGACAACTACAAGAATTAAAATAATAGTAACAAGTTTTGTTTTTATATGAACATTGTTCAAAAAATTAAAAGTCATTAACATTGTAAACCCCATAGTAAAATTAATTTGAAGTTATCAACTTTGAAAGTTGTAAAATAAATAAAATAAATAAAATAAATAAAACTTAAATTAATTGCACATTTATCGAAACAATATTTAATTAACTTTAATTAAATTTATGAATCTAAATTTATAATCTAATTTTAATTAATTTGGAATTTTTGTCGATAAGAAGTAGGAACACTGACTTAATTTGATCGACTAAAAAGTATCCTACTTAGGTTTCCTCATATAATAGGACACAAAAATGAAAAAAGTGATCGATTGTACTTTTTTAAAAATTATTTTATTTACTATAATAACATTTCAGTTGTCATTTTCTAATCTAGCTTATGCCAGTAATAGTTCCACTGCCAGTCCCGGTCAGGGTATAATATCAGATTTGAAATATACAGAAGCAGATTCCACTAATCTATCTGGGATAGATAATGATGGAACAAAAGGCCTTCCTTTGACAATGTTTATAATGAGTTTGTTTGTACTTCTTGTAAGTGTTATACAAATGATGGTTGCATCAATAACACTTTATAGGGACGGGAACAATAGCACTGATGATACATGTTTTTCTACAGCCGATATAGTTACGACTACGAAAAATTTATTATTTTTAATCATTTTTGATCTTGCGCTTTTTTATGAATTTAAAAGTAGTGTAGGAAAGAAACAAGATGAATTAGCAAATGTACTTAGAGCAAATGATCCTCAAAACGACATACAGGAAATATCTTTAAGAGGAATGTATCAAATTACAAAATTACAAAGGGATTACTTGGCCTACTATCTTTTTGGTTTTCTATTAAGTGTTATTACAGATATTGTTACTTCAATAATGACAATTGTAGAGTCATATTATAAAGATTTAAATAAAGAATATTGTTTAGGAGTAGTATGGAAAAAGAATAGTAAAATACCTGGGAAAAATATGACATTTGGTTGGATGTTGGTTATCAAAATATTAATAACGATGTTTAGTACGGGGGGAGGTGTAGGAAAATCATTGACTGGTTGGTTTGATAATCCAGATAAGGCCAATGCCTTGATGGTTAGAAAAGGTGAGAATAGTGCTACAATGAAGAGTGAAGATGGTACAACAATAAATGCAGACTGGGGGGATGCTTCTGATATGCAAGAAACTGCCAGAGGGATTGATGGTGGATTACAAATACTAGGTATACTCTTAACAATTCTTGGAAAAGTTTTAGATCGAAATAGAGAGGTCGTTGGTGCTGTAACAGATGTACCTGGAGGAGTAGGTGAAGCTGCAAAAAATGCGAGGGCAACAAAAAGTGCGGGGATGGTGGCATTGTTTTTATTACCAATAATTGCTCTTAATTCTATTATTATCACTTATTATTCAAAATTACTCAATCAATATGGGGCCAGACTTCGCTCAATTATGTGTATCTATTATAGATTAACAGCTGGAACTGCTCCTGTTACTGCTGGACAACTTACTTCTGTACAACAATACGATTTTGCTTCAAGTGATAACAAGTGTGATTGGATTGAAAGATATAATTCTTGTGAGGGTCAAGGTTGTGAAGCAGAAAAAGCGATGTATAATGCTTTAGTAGATAAATTAAAGCAACCATTAGGCAAAACTACAACTGAAATAAGGTCTACAATGTTTCAAAATATTAATGAAGGTTTTTATAAAAATGTTTTTGCTTATCTAAATGATTTATTATTTAAAAAGTCCTATGCCAAAGATGTGAATCTTAATGAATCTAAAAATGATAGTAATTTTTCTGTTCCAATTTGTATAAATAAAAATGATCAGAAAAATCTCATTGATTTAGAATGCAAATCAAAAGAAAATGACCGATTTTATTTTGGGATCAAGGATATAACTAAAAAATTTGAACACATTCCTGAAGCAAGAAAAATAATTAATGAACCTGCTTTTAAGAAAATATCCGAAGAGGTGGATCTATATTTGTATAAAAAGAAATCATTTAATGATGTGGACAATAAAGAAAAAGAGTTGCAACGACTTTTAAAAATTGCAGAAAGTGGCAAAGGTATCTTAAAGCAGGTGATAATCCACTATGCTTCAAAAAAAGATAAAAAAACGGAATATGATAAAAAATTACTGGAATATTCAGATTTTGATAAATTAGAAAAAAGCATATTTCAAGATACTGTAAAAACAATAAGTAAGAACAAAAATTTGCTAAAAGAGATTGAGAAGAAGGATAAAAATTTTGGCATGGTCGATGTGCTATCTGCAGGGGTAATGGATCATGCATTGACAAAGACCAACCTAGAGGAAAAGAAAGCAAAATTTGTTAAAGAGATCTCTAAAAACGTAAATGAACAAAAAACTATAAACGATCAGATTAAGAATGAGCAAAGTGCTGTGATTCAAAGTGATAGTTCAAGTGAAACTGACAAAATTAAAACTAAACAAACGGTATTTACGTTTAAAACCATTGAAACTAAAACGGAGAAGGATATTTTCGATCTTATTAGCATAAGATATTTAAAATCATATGATAAATTAGCTATTTTCCCTGAAAATATAGATACAAATGACTAGAAAAGAGGAGATTTTAATAACGATGAAAAAAAATAATATTACACTGTTTTATTTTTTTACTTTTGTAACTAATCTTATAATTGTGAATGTTTCTGTAATGGCCAGTTCCAGTAAAACTATCGGAATTAGTACTTATTCAAGTGGCGTAAATGTTGATTGTGATACCTCTGTGTCAGAAGATACAAGTATGAAGAGAGCTGCCAATTTAAAAGCGGGTGTTGATACAGTATATACAAATTATAAAAAGAAAAAAGAAAATTATTTACAAAAGTTAAAAGAATTAGAAGAAAAATTTGATTTTATAAATAAAAAATCAAATTGGAAGGGGTATTCCAAGCAAGAGGAAAAAAAAGCTGTTTTATCATCTTACATGGAAGATATTGCGGCCTTAAAGAAATCATATGAG
>JADGAM010000351.1 GCA_015232015.1 Oligoflexia bacterium
TGTTCCAGATCACTTATTAACGGAGTGTTATTTTCATAGTATAGCAATTTTGCATTGGCATCTTTATTTGCACTTTCAAGCTTTTTAATAAGTCTGCGATGTTCTTGCGCCTCACTCTTTAAAGTGGAATTGAGTTCAAGCATGCCTCGTAAAGTGGAATCCAAAAATTTTATAGTAGAAAACATATCATTGATATTGCTTTTAAAATCACTTTCTTTGGCATCTAAAAAATCTGATAAATGCAATTTTGAGATTTTGTCCAACTGTTCGCTTATTTTACTCTTATCAATATGTTCATAGGTTTTAACCTTGAGACCATTAATATTTATTTCGCTTTTATCGCTTATTGTTTTATCTAAACTTTGCGCATCCATAAAACACCTTCCCCATCTATACTATATATAGATCTATTTTTATTGACGTTAGTTATATTACATTTGCTTTAATTCTTTATAAAATATCAATTTCCCTTTTTTAATAGTTTCATTTAATTCAGAAAAAAGTGTTTCTAGAGATGTTTTAGTATCTTCTAGTTTTTCACCAAATTTTTGTCCACAATTCAAAGCATCACCTAACAGAGATTCCAAATGAAGTAGCATATCCTCAGAAAAAACTGTTTCCCCTTTCATGAAATCATGACCTTTTTTAATTGAGTCTATACGTTTTAAAAGCTTTCCTAAAATTATATGTTTTTCTTCCGCTACCATAGAAAGCTTGTAGCGCTCGTCTTTTAAGAAATTTATTTCCATGGCCAATCTATTGCACTCAATTTGGGAAGTAGTAACTTTGTTTTGAAGATTTTTCATCTCTTCAATTTTTTTTGCATGAACAGGAAGAATTTGTTCATACTTACTTTGTAAGTTTCTGTTACTTTCAATTAAAACATTATTACTAGAAGTAAGCCTTTCAATTTCACTCATCAACTGTCGATTGGCCTTATGAATAGCCAATACTTTTTCTGTAATCTGCATGGCCTCCTTAATTCTACTGTATTCATTAAAAAGATAAATTAATTCCATGACAGTATTTGAAGTTCTGCCAGTAATGCTTATCAAATCTAACGGATCAGTGCTAAGAAAATCTTGTTCATTTAATATGCCTTTTGCTTTTAACGACTGCACCTCAATATCTGTAAGTGAAGAAAAGTTTTTTAATATAAATTCAAAGTGGCCTAGTCCAAGGCCTAGTCCTTGACCTTGCGAAGAATTGTTGTAACTATTATTATTGTAAGCATAGAGCTCATTATGTAATAATTTTTCAATAACAAAAACTATTTGCTGATGAATTGATTCGTCAATGCTAAAAATTTCCGAGGCCAAAGATTCAATTTCTTCTACAGACAAATGCGCTTGCGCTACCTCTGTAGAATCTAATATTTTTTTTACTTTTTCTACTCTTGCACTTAAGTTTTTTAAATTTTCATCATTATCTAAATTTTCTATATCTATTTTATCTAATTTAGTAATATTTAAAAGTCTATCAACAATCAATTGATAATCTTCTCGAATACCGCTAATAGATTTTTCTGTTCTTATTTTTTGTACAAGTTTTTTTAAGGGGCGGATTTGAACGTTATTATGAAGGTCATTTTTTTCCATAATTATGCCTCACTAGTATTAGTAGGATGAGTGGTGGTGTCTGTGTCTGAGACAGTTGTTTCTGCAGCAGTGACCACTCCATGTTTTTTCTTTAGATACCAGTCTTTAAATTTAGCAATCTCCATCGTTCGTTCTTCTTCGCTAATAGTGGCCTCTGCAGAATTAAATTTAAATTCATCACCAATAATCTTTCCAATAGTAGTAATAATTTTTTGCCTAATTTCATTATCATCAGTATTTAATAATCTGGCCAAAGGAAGAACCGATGTTTCATCACGAATATTTGAAAGCGAAGATATTGCACTCAATTTCACTCTTCTATCACTATCTAGTGCAGCCTGAAGAAGTGATGGTATGGCCACCTTTGCATCCAACCAACCCAAAAACATCGCAGAAGAATTTCTAATTTCAGAATTCTCATCTTGAAGAGAAGTGATCAGTATGGGAATACTTTCTTGTTTACCTGATTTATATAAACCGCGTACACAAGCAGATCGTAGAGGAGCATAATCATGTTTGATAAAACTCTTACAAATACTAAATAATTCTAAATCCTCTAGCAGAATAAGAGCGTTGATAACTTCCGCCTGAAGTTGTTCATTTTTTATTTTTAATACCTCTTTCAAAGGGATGGATGTATGTTTATTACCCATTTTACCTAATTGACTGACGGCCAGTCGTCTTATGTCCATATCTTTATCTAACAAATCATATAAAACTTTTTGAAAAACAATGGCATCGGATTTAAGAGGAAATTTTGCTTTTCTTACACAACTTTCTATTGCTGATTGTATTTTTCTATCAATTCCTTCTAAATTTTCATTATCCTTTCCTCTTAGGGTAAATTCCGACAAACGAATATTTTGCTTTTCAAGTTCCTCTATCTCATTCAAATATTTATTTAAATTATTCATCTCTCTCTCATAATTTTCAATTTGAATGGTTAATTCTTGCACTTCCTTTGAATCGAAAACATTTTTTTCAGGATCAGCGGCATTATTTGATCCTACCTTTCCCATTTCCAAATATAATTCGTTAATCTTATTTTTTAGGTACGCTATTCTGTTTTTTACTTCTGATTTATTTAAACCAAATTTCTTTCGAAGTCCTCCAGTAAACATGCCTGTTACTTTTTTAGATCCATTGGCGATACTCCCAAAACCAAGATTCATACCAAGTTTCATACCTGCAATTTTTTTGGGGGCCGTACAAACACCCTTAGTAAAGGAACCAATAGACCCAAAGAGACTACAAGATTTGCCAATAGTCTTAATAGTCATGCCCACACTGGTACCAATGGCCTTAACAACCGATAAACTTCCTCTAGAAATAAAACTTCCAGAACTATTTATAAAACCGTCTTTTTTGCTCATAAATTTTTTCCTGCTGGATTTGAAATTAAGAAAAAGATAAAAATAAAAAATAAAAAATAAAA
>JADGAM010000352.1 GCA_015232015.1 Oligoflexia bacterium
CTTTGATATGATCACAGACCAACTTTCCAAAAGTATTATTTATCATCGATAAATAATTTTCATTCAAAAAATAATCCTGAAAAGCGTCGTCACGAAATTTCAACACTTCTGGAGCAGTTAAATGGTTTGTAGGTAGTGGATAAGTATCGTGTGAATGTTGAGAAAATCCAGACCAGCTATTAGGAAGATCCCATTTTTTTTCTATGGCAATATTGTATAGAGCTGAGCCAGGATATGCCATTGCAGAGTAAAAATTTGCAAACTCACAATTTAATTCTTTGGCCAAATCTAGTGTTTTTTTCAGAGAAGTAAGATCATCTTCTGGAAGACCAAAAATGTAATTACCGATAATTCTTATACCATGAGATTGGATTTGCTTTACCAAATTTTTAATATCTTCTTTGTTGTTTCTTTTACGATTTCCATTTTTGAATTTGATATCAGCTGACTCAATTCCTATTGCCAGCCAGTTTATTCCCGCTTTTTTTAGTATTCGTAAATTTTTTTCATCTATAGTGTCGATTCTAGCGTAGGCCCAAATATTTAGGTTGTAACCACGATCGATGATTCCTTCTAATATTGGCAAATAATGTTTTGTTTTGAAAATAAAAAGTTCATCAATTATTTTTAAATTCTTGACACCATATTCTTTTACTAAAAGATCAATTTCTGACAATACCACTTGTGGAGTTCGATATCTAATCGATGGTTTTCCGAAAGGGGCATTAATGCAACAAAAAACACAATTATATGGGCAACCAAAACTGGTATAAATTGCAGCATACGGCTTCCTTTTCTCAATATAATCAAAGCAGTGCCAATTATGCGCGCGATATTTTTCCATTGGGAGTAGATCCCAGGCCGCTACAGGTAAGATATCATCCAGATTTTTTGCAACATCCATTTTCTTGTTATGGAAAATATCACCGTAACTATCTTTCCACCACAACCCTTTTATCGAAAAAATATCGATATTTTTTTTTATGTGATTTAAAAGAATTTCTAAAGTATAAGTTCCTTCACCTTCTAATAAAAAATCTACTTCCCCTTCTTTGATTGTCAATTCTGGAAGTGCCGAAGGATGAGGACCTCCGATAACAATCGATAAATTTGAATTTTCTTTAATTGCTCTGCATATCTCATAAGCATCTGGCATATTCTGAGTAGAGGCCGATGGTTGTGACCCATATACAATTACAGCAACCAATAGTGGAGTATAATTAGTAGCTAGTCTGGCGGTTTCTTCAGGGGTAAAATTTTCTGCATTAGAGTCAATGATAGCAACGCTAAATCCCTTGTTTCTTAGATACGCAGCCATGGCAGCTATGCAGAACGGAGGTTCGATAGCAGAAACTTCTATCCCAAGTGACTGAAAAACCTTTTTTCTATTCCCAGGATTAATAAATACAATGTCCGTCATAATATTTTGTTTATCTTTTCTATGGTTTGATTAATTCCTATTCCATAATATTCATGGATATCTTCTCTTTGACCCAGTTGAAATCCATATTTAAGAGGTATACCTATTGGTACAATATTTATGTCTCTCTCTAAATTATTTTCATTGATAAAATTATACAAGAGAGCATCTAATCCTCCTCGACCGCAAAACCCCTCCTCCATAGTAACTATGTGTTGATATTTGTGCAAGAGACGTTTCAACTCTTTGGTGTTAAACTTAGTTAGGTTTAGAATATCGATTACGCCAATTTTTTTATTTTGCTTCTTAAAGTGTTCTGCAATTTTCAATGCTTTGTGGGTCATGTATCCTGTGGCAAGCATGCATACTCCTTCTCCTGATAATAATTCAAAAAATCCATCAGAGATAATGTTGGTTAACTTTTCCCTTGGATAAATTGTTTCAAGATTCTGAGCATCAAGTCGTAAGTATTTTCCGCCTTCATTTTTTAAACAATATCTCACCAAACTTGCAGAAATTGTTGCATCTGATGGAGAAAGGACTTCGATATTTGGAAGGGTTCTCATTATAGAAATATCTTCAAAACATTGATGAGTTGGTCCAGAGACAACATAACTACATCCTGCCCCTACTCCGACCATTGTTAAATTAATCCTTCTTATTTGATGGAGTATAGAAATATTAACTCGAATTTGTTCGTAGCATCTCATTGTAATAAAGGGTGCAATTGCATACATGAAAACGCGAAATCCTTCTAATGCTAACCCTGTTCCTACGTTAATTAGATTTTGTTCTGCTATCCCTATATTTATAAAATGATCTGGGTAATCAGTTCTGATCTTATCAAGGACAGGAGAACCAAAATCTGCACTTAACAAGAAGATGTCTTTGTGTTCTTTCATCTCGCTATGCAAATTCGATAAGAAGCTATCTCTCATTGCTATTTTAAAATTATTCATATTTATTCTCTTCGATAATTTTATTAAAATTAGATTCACTTATGGTCATCACATGTGAGAGTGGATGATTTTCAATTCCAGGGATCATGCGCCCTTTTATTGTATCTGCGATGATAACCTGCGGGGTTCCGTTCATGGTTTGTTTACACTTTCTAATAGTGGCATCAACAGCTTCTATGATATGTCCGTCAACCTGATGCGCATTCCAGCCAAAAGAGGTAAACTTACTAACCCATGAATCTTCGCCGACAATATTTTTTGTAAAATCAAGCATACTAATTTTATTGTTATCAATAATCGCAATAATGTTATCCAATTTATGTCTACTGGCGAACATCAAACCTTCCCAAATTGCTCCTTCGCAAAGCTCTCCATCTCCCATCAATACAAAAACTTTTTGATCTTTTCCTTTAAGCTTTAGAGCTGTTGCAATTCCACAGGCAACTCCAATACCATGACCTAAAGAACCATTAACTGTTTCGTATCCAGGAATAACTGGATCAGGAATACCTCCAAGAAAACTGCCTTTATCTCCAACGTGTTCCAATTCATTTTTTTTAAAATATCCAAGATCTGCTAGTATTGGATAAAAACAAATAGAACCATGTCCTTTGCTTATAATTAGTCTATCTCTAT
>JADGAM010000353.1:0-1513 GCA_015232015.1 Oligoflexia bacterium
TTGATGAACCACCACCATTTACGTATTCTTATCCCTCTGGCCGGGCCGTGGCGCTCACTAAACATGTATTAGATATTTTAAAAAAGCATAATGTAGATCGTGTTGAAATAAATATTGCTAATAATAATAAAGGACAATTATTAAGACTTGTAAATTTTGGATTTATTCCAAGTGGACAAATAATAAGTGAACGTTGGGGAGTAATTTTAACTTTAACATATTATCTAAAAGAGACTAATAAAGAAATTTTACAAAGACAATTTTTCCTTTGAATGAACAAAGGGAATTTTTTATTATCAACTGTGTAACGTAAGGGAGAGATCTATGAAAAAGAGATACGCAACAATTTCTTTTTAAGTGTTAGCTTAAAAACGGGATGGTATTTTATACCATCCCCTTTGAAAAAATTGGAAAAACATTTTATGAATGAAAAATTTACCATTCCATTAGAATTATGGAATATAATAGATGAATTTAATGAGATTGTAGAAATTAGTGGTAAAAAAATATATTGTTCGGGTATGGCCGCTAAAAATATAAATGATTTAACGGTAACAGGAAGTTCGGCCTCACTGAAGGATTTTCCGAAAGATGAGGCATACTATGAATTATTAGAAAGAGTTTATACAATTGAAAAAATTCAACAAGATAAAAAATTTAATGAAGGCGATACTTCTAAGTCTTATAAAATATCATTATCAAATGGAGTGGCCCTTCATAATTCATTAGAAGAGGCATCTTTGCGCGCCAGATGTGAGTTAATTGAGAGAGACAGGGTTTTAAGATCATGGTATGGAGAATATTCCCCCTTAGAAATGTTCAATGATCCTTCAACTCAATTTTTATATAGCGATTATGATGTAAAAACATATAATTTTATTAATCACTTTGATCCAAGAAAAGAATATGTTGTTGGTGCATTTGCTTTTCCAAAGAGATCAGATTGTCCATTTTGCTATGGTTTTGGTTGTCATCCCAATTATGAGTTTGCCTTAAATAAATCATCAAAAGAATTAATACAAAGAATAGGTTTTTTATTTGGAGAAAAAGCTGACATTGAATGTGAATTTGCACCGACGGCCCTATATCATCAAGAGTTTTACATGGGGGGTAAGGGAAGAGAAATAATTGAAAGGTGGTTGCTAGACAAAAAACCATATGAGCAAATATTTACATGTGCCACTGATGATATTAAGTACAAAACAATTTCGACAATTAATAATTTGTATTTGGTTAAGGCCACTTCTGATGAACGACTACCACTAATATTTGGTAAAGGTTATCAAATACAAAATAGAGAAATAAGACCTGAAAAATATATTCACCCCATAGCATAGTTTATAGTGTAATTTATAGTTATTTGTTCTTCTAATATTTCTTTCTAACATCTCTTTTTAACACCTCTTTTTAATAATCGCTAATTACAATTTTATTGACAACAAAAGATTCATTACCTAATACTGTTAAGTAATGAATAAAGTGCAAACAACTCCTCTTGGAAAAAATTTTATCG
>JADGAM010000353.1:1558-3001 GCA_015232015.1 Oligoflexia bacterium
GTATGCTGGCTGGTGATTTTTAATCCAACTATAATTGAATTGTTGCTTGCGATTTTAGTAGATGTCTTATCATTAGCAATTTATCTACTACTAGAAAATAAATTTGATCTATTTTCAAGAATTTTCAAACAATATATAAAAATATTTCCAGTAATAAATATTAGTGATTTTGCTAAAGATAGTTTCGAAACAAGAAGTAAAAAAGTAATTAGCATTCTACAATTTCCACTAATAAGAAGTATATATATATATATTGTTAGTTATATAAAAATTATTCCTTGTGCGGTTGTTATTATATTTTATTGGCATCATCCACAATCAGATACAAATCTGATGAGAGGTTTGAAAATTTTTGCCATTGAGGCCTGCATACTTTCTTATTTTGCAAGCATTGTTTATACTTCTTTGTGTAATGATGTTTCAAAAACTCTAAAAATGCTTCACGAGATATTAGATTTAACTAAAGAGATGCATCTTGTTCCTAGACCTAATAAACGTGAGGGACTTTTTAATATTGAGCTTTTAGCAATTAGCTCAATTATTTTCAATATGATATTTCTTTCTTATCTGTTTTTACTAGAAGAAAACATCAGTAATTCAACTTTATATTTTAAACTTATAATAATCTTTGTTACTACAATAATAATGATAGCAAGAGTGTATCAATTAAACCGAACATATTTTATGTTAGCTTTAAGTGATATTTTTTCAAAATTCTATGATTTAAAAAGTAAAAAAAGATCCATTATTTCACTTCACCCTTTGTCAACCTTAATGGAATTTCAACAATTATATAATAATTTAGTTAAAGAACTAGATTACAAAGAACATGAAATTGAGAAATGGATAACATACGAATTAGAAGACAGTAGATATAAAATGTTGGGTGAGCTTGCAGGAATTGTGGCCCATGATCTTTCTGGTCCACTACATACTATCGGATTTTGTGCTGAAGAATTAAAAAGCATTTCTTTCAATAGACATGAATATTATAATAGATTTGAATTAGACCAATTTTTTCATTATATAGATATAAATGTTAAACAGGCCAACAACTTACTTGAAACTCTTAAAGCACAAATTAAAAATCCTTCTGAAAGCATCGAAAGCAGTGACGTATCAGAATGCTATACTTACACACTTCAATTATTAAAGACACAATTTTCGCTAGAAGAAATTGTGTCTTTAATAATCGACGCTTTTAAGTTTTTCTTTAAAACAGCTTAGATCAGTAAAATACTCCGTGTTGAATCTTATATCTAAAATTTTTTGATAAACAAAGATACTGCTCTTCTCATCTTCTAATATCCAAATTTTAAAATTAATTCTTTAGGTAAAAGAGTATCATAAGTTCCATCTAACATTTTTAAAAGATATTTATTTTTGTCAAATCCAGGATTAAATTTAAACGAATATTTATCCATATCTTCCCACCAAAGAGAA
>JADGAM010000354.1 GCA_015232015.1 Oligoflexia bacterium
TTACTACAGCACTCTTTGTAACCTCTGAAAGTCTTTTTGTGATCTACATTGAGAAATTTGCAACCTTAAATGCTATATATGGGGCATTCGGCGGAATAATAGCACTACTGTTATGGATGTATCTCGTTGGGTGCATTTTTATCTTCGGTGCTTGCCTGTGTGCTTTTCAGTCAAAGGAGGAATTAAAACCATGATAACAAAAACTACTCTCACCTCTGAACTACTTCACAAAATGGATGCCTATTGGAGGGCCGCCAACTATTTATCAGTCGGTCAGATTTATCTTTATGACAATCCACTACTCAAACGACCACTGAAACTATCTCACGTAAAACCACTACTGGTTGGACACTGGGGGACTGCTCCCGGGCAAAATTTTATTTATGTCCATTTGAATCGAATTATCAAAAAATATGATCTCAACATGTTTTACATAGCTGGTCCTGGTCATGGTGGCCAGGCATTGGTGAGCAACACCTATCTCGAGGGCAGCTATAGTGAAATTTACCCAGAGATCACACAGGATGAGGAGGGGATGAAAAAGCTGTTCACCCAATTTTCCTTCCCAGGAGGAATCTCCAGTCATGTTGCTCCAACCACTCCGGGATCGATTCATGAGGGCGGTGAACTAGGGTACTCATTAGGCCACGCCTTTGGGGCGGCCTTTGATAACCCCAATTTAATAGTCGCTTGTATCGTTGCTGATGGGGAAGCGGAAACAGGCCCCTTGGCAACTGCATGGCACTCTAATAAATTTCTTAATCCCATTAGCGACGGGGCCGTGCTTCCGATCTTACATCTCAATAGTTATAAGATTAGCAATCCTACTCTACTCGCTCGTATCGAGCGTGAGGAGTTGGAACAATTGATGCGAGGTTATGGTTGGACGCCATACTTTGTGGAAGGCGAAGACCCAATGGAGATGCATGAGTTAATGGCCATCACTCTCGATAAAGTAACCGAAAATATTCTGCAAATCCAAAGCAATGCCCGTAACAACAACGATACCACCAGACCTCGTTGGCCAATGATAATCTTTGGCTCTCCTAAGGGTTGGACTGGGCCGAAAATAGTTGATGGTTTGCAAGTAGAAGGCACATTTCGATCACATCAAGTGCCACTATCAGTGGATTCCAAACATCCTGATCATCTGATGCTGCTCGAAAGTTGGCTGAAAAGCTATAAGGCCGAAGAACTATTTGATATAAATGGTAAACTTCTTCCAGAATTGGCGGAGTTGGCGCCTAAAGGCGACAAACGAATGGGGGCCAATCCTCATACTAACGGAGGCATTTTACTGCGTGATCTGCAAATGCCGGACTTTCGAGAATATGCGGTGGAGGTTCCTTCTGGGGGTGCGGGTGATATTCTTGAACAAGATACACGAGTGCTAGGCAATTTTCTTCGCGATGTAATAAAATTAAATCATGAGCATCGCAATTTTCGCATTTTTGCTCCCGATGAAACGCTGTCGAATCGCTTAGGTGCTGTTTTTGAGGCAACCAATCGTCAGTGGGACGCCCGTGTCCTAGAGAATGATGAATTTCTCGCACCATCTGGAAGAGTATTGGATTCGATGCTTAGTGAGCACCAGTGTGAGGCCTGGCTTGAGGGATATCTATTAACTGGAAGGCACGGATTATTTAGTTGTTATGAAGCATTTATTCATATAATCGATTCGATGTTTAGTCAGCATGCTAAATGGCTGAAGGTTACCGCAGAACTACCATGGAGGAAAAAAATCGCTTCGCTGAATTACCTGCTTACCTCTCATGTCTGGCAACAAATTCACAACGGTTTTACTCATCAAGATCCTGGCTTTCTCGATCACGTTGTCAACAAGAAGGCGGATATTATACGTGTTTATCTTCCTCCTGATGCCAACTGCTTATTGTCAGTGTTTGATCATTGCCTGCGCAGTCGCCATTATGTGAATGTGGTAGTTGCGGGAAAACATCCTTCTCCTCAATGGCTGAATATGAAAGAGGCCATCACTCATTGCATGCGAGGAATTAGCATATGGAAATGGGCCAGTAACGATCAAGGTACCACAAACACAGACACAACTACAAACACAACTACACCTTCTGAACCAGACGTAGTAATGGCCTGTTGCGGAGACACACCTACACTGGAGATCTTGGCCGCGGTTTCCATTCTTCGCAAACACTTGCCTCATATTAAAATTCGCGTGATCAATGTTGTTGACCTCATGAAGTTAGTCTCCCATACGGAACATCCTCATGGACTTACTGATAAAGATTACGATTCACTCTTCACCAAAGATAAACATATAATATTTGGTTTTCATGGATATCCTTGGTTGATTCATCGTCTGAGCTATCGTAGAACTAACCGAAATCTGCACGTTCGAGGCTACAAGGAAGAAGGTACGATAACTACCGCCTTTGATATGAGAGTACAAAACGATCTAGACCGCTTTCACTTGGTACAAGATGTGATTGCTCGCCTACCTCCATCTCATCACATCGGTGCTAAAGAGATCCATCTGAAAAAGATGATGGATGAGAAATTAGCGGAGCATAAGGCGTATATCATTAAGCATGGAAAAGATATGCCAGAAATCAGGAATTGGAAGTGGAATTTGGAAGTGGAGTAAGTTGCCCCCGGATGCCAGCGCTGGAAATTTAATTAGACATATCGGTATCAAACTCTTGACAGCTAGGTAATTTGTCCTCTCCTGTAAAACTACTTAATTGTTGCCATGATTCTTGAGGACATAAGGCGGGTTTTGTAATAGGCATACACCAAGAGATCCAGGTACCCATGTCTTTGCTAGCTAAACATTCTTGAAAGTTTTTAACAGATAAATATTTCGGTGGTAATACAGAAAGAGCATTTGTGAGAGATAACATCATAAATACGAATACAAATGCAGTAAAAATTGCAATTGGTAAAAATTTTTTCCTGTTTTTTAAGTGTTGTAGTAGTAAGCTCATTTTTTCCTCCATTCATCATTCATATAAATTACT
>JADGAM010000355.1 GCA_015232015.1 Oligoflexia bacterium
TGGTAACATCCAAGGGTTCATTTTTTCCTCGATGTCTCCTGGCAAATATCCCAAATCCTTTCCCATAGGTTGCACTGGTCTTGAAACTAATAATCTAATATAGTCACCATGACTAATTGTTTTTTCCAATGCCGCTGCTATAGCAATTAAAGTTTTACCTGTTCCGGCCTTTCCACTTAGAGTTACTAATTTAATTGAATCTTCTAACAAAGCATCCAACGCAAATCTTTGCTCTAAATTTTTAGGATAAATTCCCCACACACCCTCCTTAATACCTGGATTTAAAGCTACTAATCCACCCTTTACTTTCGAGTAACGAGCATATGCTTGTTTTTGATCACTTGGATCTTTTATTGTCAAATACTGATTAGGATAAAGTTCATTTGAATTAATTTTTCCATTGGGAATTGCTAAAAAACCCTCTTTGTTAAATTTTTCAATCTCCTCGACAGAAACATTTCCTTCTATTCGCCCAGAATATTGTTCATCAGATTCAGATTTTCTTAGTCCATAATCATCTGCCCGAATCTTGAAAGCATCTGCCTTAAGTCTCAAATTTATATCTTTTGTAACTAAGATAACTTCTTTATCTTTGTCTTTATCTTTAAGAGCATAGGCAACACTTAAAATTATGTTATCACTCTTATCAGCAACTAAATTCTTATTAATAATATTTTCTGTCCCGCTAGTATTATTATTTATTACAAGAGTTGATCCATTATCTAGTTTTACTCCTTCTGCTAAAGATCCTTTACTTCTTAATTCATCTATAACTCTTGAAAAATAACGAGCATTCCTTCCATTTTCATTCTGATCTTTTTTAAAACGATCTAATTCCTCAATACAAATAAGAGGAATATGCACATCATCTGGTCCAAAATTAAAAATTGCCAGAGGGTCTAGAAGCAGTACATTGGTATCCAAAACAAAAATTTTCACATAGTCCTCCTTTTTCCATTTCTATTTTCTATTTCCGTTTCCGTTTTTCTTTCTGAAGAATAATTAATTTCCAAGTTGAATGCTATATCTTTCTACTATTTTTCGTACTTCTTCAATTTGCTCTGAATCTAAGTTAGTAAATTTAATTCCAATACCCTTTGGTCCTCGTTCATTTATGGAAACCACTTTACCTGTACCCTCTACAGTTAAAGGTACAGTTCCTGGCATAATCTTAAGATGTATCTCATCTCCCAATTCAAAATCTGAAGGTCGCATTTCGATAAAACATCCTCCCTCACTTATACTTGAACACGTTCCACGATATATTTTCCCTTTGTAAGAAATTGCAGCAGGACCTAAATATGAAGTCCGCTTATGTTTTCTTGGTACAAATATTTTTTCAACAATTTTACCTTTATCGGTAACAATTTTCCTAATGATGTCAGTATTATACTCATAAATCTCTTCTATCTTTTTCCATTCATTTGAATTTTTCTTTTTAATATGAGTCTCTTTACTTATTACATTTTTTTGCAGCATTTTTAATACTTCTAAATAACAAAATGGTCCTAAATGTTTTTCTCCTTTATTGATAACCCAAACTGGATCATTTTTTATTTCAAAAGCATTAGAAGAAATAATTTCTGAATTAACGTTAGTTACAGAAGTATTATTTTTGGAGGCAATCATCTCTTTAGCTTTTACTTCTTTTACTTCATTATTTCTTTTATTTGTTGTCCCTTTTTGTTTTTTAGCAATTTGCATCTTTGCAGCATCTATATTTTCGCTATCAAATGGTAAATCTTTGATGACCAATGCCTTTATATTCATAATATCTTCATCAAAAATATTTTGTTCACCAAATTCAATCAATGAAGAGGAATTGGTGTACATTGCATGCCTATCCGTTTTTCCTGTAAATTCTGTTAATTCATTATCGATATCGATAGGATCATTTAATTTGCTATATGTTTCTGTCGGTGCGGACGGTGACGTTGAGGTCGATGAAAAATTATTATTAATTCTAGTCCCATTTGCATTATGAAGTTTTTCTGTTTCCGGAACATATGGAATTAAAGTTGGAGGTCTAGGTAAGATATCAATAAAAATTGGAGAATGTTTTATTCTTTTCCAAATTCCAATTTCTTGATTAAAAACATAGTCGTATGAATTTAAATCCCCTCTTTTAAATTTATCTTCAATTTCTCCTTTAGTAAAAGGTCCTGCAACTATATCATTAATATATATAAAAAAAATGGGTTTTTCTATTGGTGCTTCTGGTTTAGAGGGTAAATAGAAAGCAAACTCCTTAATATCTCCCAATTGAAACCATTTTTTTTCATTTAACGAATAAACAAAATTCTCAATATCAACATGCTTATTCTGAATTAATTTGTTCAATTCTTCTTTTTCTAAAGGACCATACAATTTATTGTTAATCTTAATTATATATTTTTTTAAAATGGCCCCCTCCTTATAGAATAGATATAATTAATTTAAGAAGTATATAGTACTTATTTTAGATCGATGTTGATCAAGCATCAAGTATCAAATGAAAGATTCAAAAGAGAGACGTAAATAAGACCACGTTTACCTTGTTCTTGGCCATACTCACCACCTAATTCTACTCCATAAAAACCAGCAATGATTTTTATAGGCCAAATTTCCAAGGCAGCTCCATAACTAACATATCCTCCATTCCATCCAAACATGACACTTAAGAAAGGAATACCGACTTCCATTCCAAAGTGAACCATCCGCCTATAATCTATAGATTGGTTAATAGGATGGAAATCAAGTGAAACAGTATAATCAATTAAAGTAAAATCTTGAGTAAAAGCTGATCCTAAATTAATGCTCATCTCTTGTTTAGGAATAGGATTTTCTCCTTCATCACGATTAAATCTTGTTCCTCCCATATCTAATGCTGATGCACCCATGGTAAAACGTGAACGGTTTGTAAAATAAGTGTATTCTACTCCAGTATCTGCTCCCCAACCACTTCCTTTAGAATAGCCTAAATCACGTCTGATTTCGTTTATATCCGACG
>JADGAM010000356.1:0-2274 GCA_015232015.1 Oligoflexia bacterium
TTTAATTTCGAAACAAAAATTAAAACATACAACATAATTTTGTGGATTACAATCTTCAACAATTATCTTTTTTATAAAAGCGATACTTATACATACGCATAGAAGTAACAAGGTAAAAAAAATAAAAAAGTAAAAAGTAAAAAAAGTAAATAAGTCTAAGATTTAGACGATAAGAAAGAAAAAATGTTTTTTCATTCTTCTTTTTAAGGATGATAATTAAGGATGATAATCTTATGAGATATGAAAAAATAACTAAGCTCACTTATTTGTTTTTTATAGCGAATATCTTGTTTTGGTCTTGTTTAAACAGTAGTGATAAATTTAAAGGTAGAGCAACTGTAAAAACAAGTTCTGAGGATGAAGAAGGCAATGTTGATCCATCAGCTGATTCAACAGGAGCTGAAGTAAAAATATTAAGACCCAGTAATCAAATATTCATAAATAAAGATTTTTGTATATGCAAGGATAGTAAGCCGGCAATGGTAGGCAATTGTATATCTTATTGCAACGGTAGAAATACTGCGGCCAAACCTATGTTGTATGGGAATGTCTCCGTAGGATCTGAGGTTGGATTAAATCCAGATTTAGTAACATTGTATGGATGGTGTACTAAACAGATCAACGATGGTCTTATAAATCCTGTATGCCAACTTGAAGTGTATGATGGAACAGAAACTAGATATCTAGAAGTAAATATTCCTGCTAA
Organism: Oligoflexia bacterium; assembly: GCA_015232015.1. Classification (GTDB taxonomy): domain Bacteria; phylum Bdellovibrionota; class Bacteriovoracia; order Bacteriovoracales; family Bacteriovoracaceae; genus JADFZW01. Next base: position 707 of record JADGAM010000356.1, read on the forward strand.
CTCCAATAAATTTACTGCTGACATAAGCACTTTAGAAAAAAATAAAACATATGTGATAACCTTAGTAGAAACAGGATCAACTTCTAATGCTAGAACTCAAAGTTTTCAAATAAGAATGACAGATTATAGCGAGCAAAATGCTTATTCAGATGGATTGCTAAAACTCACTCCTGTTAATATGTATTCTTGTGTGACAAGATCTGGATCAACTGCTAATAACAACAATGACTATGAGTTAGCATATAAGCTATATTACTTCTATGCTAAAGCAAATACTCCTCCCACATTACCACCCGGTAACACATTTATCTTTTGTCACAACATTGATAAGTATGGAGCAACCGATGATGTGAGATTCCCCAGATTGGATTTGCAAGAACAAATATTTAATTTATGGAATGATACTGATTCACGATTTTACGATTCCGATAATAATACCAACCTGGATATAAACGATTATATTAGAGATCGTCTTCTAAAGGATCATGGAATTACTGTTGCTAATAATATGGCCATCTTTTATGAATTACGTTGGCAAAATGCTCCTCCAGATGCAGCTGGTGGTGGAAACAATACTAACAATAACAGTAGTAGTACTGGAAGTGGAACTAATACCAATAATAACAATGCAGCACTTGTACGTCTTGGTTACAGAATGGAACCATTTTTAGATACTGTAAGTAAACTAAGTTATTGTCCAAAACAAAAGCAATACAATAGCAACATTCCAATATTGAGAATTTTAAAGGATGTTATAGGCGTTGATACCGAAGGGCTTTACATGTCTATTAGAGAACCAATAAGAACAAGTGATCAGAATGGAAACATAATTGCAGCGCCAGCTAGCTATATATTAATTCGAGAGGGTCTTTTGAAAAAAATTTGGTTTTATTATGATAACGAAGAAAAAGCGATTGTTCCAGATGATGATACTGTCTCACAAAATACAATTATGTTTAATTGGCCTCCAGACATAGAATATCCTTTAATAAAAAAATCAACTCAATATACCTATACTGTTCGCCATCCTTCTCAAATGAGTGATCAAGCAGCTGCAAGCAATTCTAATAGAACTTCGGCAGTTCCTCACGACAAAAAATTTGGCTGTATCCCAACACGAGGAGATTGATTGATTGAAGAGATAAATTAAATTTAAAAATTATTTTATTTGTCAAAGCTTGTAAGCTTATTTATATTATTTCAATTGAGATCTAATTCGGGGTGTAGCGCAGTCTGGTTTAGCGTATCTGCTTTGGGAGCAGGAGGTCGATGGTTCGAATCCATTCACCCCGACCACTTCAAAAATCATTTTTTTACAAATTAAAAATAATCATATAGAACATTACGTACTGACAGGCATGTAAGTTCCCATTCCTAAGCTGATCTTATTTTATTAATTATTTTAATAGTATAATCAAAACAATAGAATCAATTAATAATGCTTTAGGTGATTACAACACTCATATAAAGTGTATAGATTTATATATGCTTAATTTACGTTAACATGAAATCTTTCGTTAATTAGTTGATTGAATTAGTATTGATTTAAAAAAGAGAAAGAGATGAAA
>JADGAM010000356.1:2343-2982 GCA_015232015.1 Oligoflexia bacterium
ATTAAATGAAAATAGTATCGTGAATATCTCCGATGAACAAACATCCGCTTCTTCAAAACGCGAAATTGTAGACCAACAATCCCCTATATTATTGGATTCTTCCTCTCACAAAAATGAATTGGATGAAGAAATAATCATTAGTATTTCAAAGTAGTTATAAAGTAATTATAAAATAATTACATGGAACTACTAAAAATTACTAAAAATCACAAAATTACTAAAAATCATTCATAACCATAAAAATTATTCCGAATAGTTTAATGTTTCTTCGATAAAGATGTTAAAAAATTGCTATGTATTTTTTTTAAAAGCAAAAAGTAATAATATTTAATTATAGAAGCAACTAATTTTTTTTAATTTGGGGAAAGGAAGAAAGAAGGAATTTACTATGAAGGATCAGGGAAAAAGAAAAGAATATTCTATTAAATACAAATTATTTGTTTTAGGATTACTTCCAATTTTTCTTATTACTGTGTGGATTGGATGTTTTTTATTTTTTATTCAAAAACAAGACAATAAATTTGATCGCAATGTAATTTTCCGTATGAAAGTTGAGAGGAAAATCTCTGCTATAAATATAAATTTAGTACTTTTGCATGGACAGGTTTATGTTTTCATGACGGATATTAAAGGGATGAA
>JADGAM010000357.1 GCA_015232015.1 Oligoflexia bacterium
AAAATTATTAAATATTGGACCTATTCCTCGCAAAGAACTAGGTATTTTAATTTTACGCTCTAAAATACATGAAATATTAAAACAAAAAAATGTTACCTTTATAATTGAAGAAGGTATTCTGGGTGAGAATTATATTTGGCATAAAATTTTTGAAAATACAAATATAAAAGAGGCCCTTGCTAAAAATCAAACTAATAGATTATCGTTATCAGATTCTAATAAAAAAAAGCTTGTTATATCAACCATAGATAGAATAGATTCAAATCTAATCAAGAGACACAATAAAGTTATTTCCGCCAGTAGATTGCAATGTTATTTAGATTGCCCTCGTAAATATTATCAAACCAACATAGAAAAAATTATTCCAAGTTTTCGTTTACCCTCTCACTTTACAGTTCAAAATAGAGGTATAATTGCCCATGCAATCCTAGAATTGTATTACAAAAGAAATACTTTTTCTGTTTATAATAAAGAATTGCATCTAAAAGTTTTAAATAAAATTTTTTTAAGTTTTATCGAAGAAAATAAAATGCGCCTAGATTCTTTTGATTATCAGGTAGTATTCGCGGAAATAAAAAGAAGTACCTATAATACTATTAATTATTTAAACGAAGTGATTTTGAAAGATCAGGTTAAAACATCTAAATTGTATTTTGAGTATAAATTAAAAAATAAAGTCTTATCTGGATTTAAAGTAAAAGGTAGTGTGGATTTAATAGTTGAAAATAACAAAGCATTTTCCATATATGACTTTAAAAGATCTTCTAGTAGTATTGCTAAAAATAAAGAGTTTTTAAATTTTAATAAAATTCAATTATGGTTTTACATGAGGCACTTAAGAATAAATCCAAAAAACATCTTTAGTTTTGGGTATATTAATTTAAAATCGCCTAGAAAATCTTTAATTTTTTCAAGAGATAATAATAAAAATGATTACCTTTTCGATAATTTCGAAGATCGATTAATTCAATATAAAGAATTTGAAAAAAAAATATTAATAGAATTAAAAAACGAACGACACTACAAAGTAAAAGCTCGTAACCAACAAATTTGTAAATATTGTTTTATTAAAAATATATGCCCTCAGGAATAAAAATTGAAACAACAATTTGAACAAAGTAAAAATGCTAGTGAAGAACAAAAACCTGCAATTAAACATGTTAATGGGGCATTGTTGGAGGCCGGTGCGGGATCAGGAAAAACTTTTGTAATAATTGAGCATATTATAGATAAAATAAATTTATTTTTAAATGAGAATATTAACATTTTAAGATTGAAGAATAATTCTAATGAATTTCTATTGAAACTTAGAATTTTTTTGTCGGAAATAGTTGTAACCACGTTTACAAGAAAAGCCGCTGAAGAGCTTTCAATTCGTTTGAAAAATCGAATTGAAAAAATGATAATTACTCAATATGACATTGATGAAACTTTACATAGAGAAATGTGGAAATATGTTATGGAATCATTTGCATGTCTTAATGTTTCCACAATTCATAGTTTTTGTTTTACTTTAATAAAAAATGGTACATTTTTAAATTTAAATCCTGCAAGCAAAGTAATAAGTGAAATTCAAGGCAAAAAACGTATTGAAAATATTTTAAAGAAATGGATCGATAATAATCAAAATGAAAATTCTTTATTGATCGAAAATCTATTGCTGCATTTTACGTCAATTGTAGAATCATTTTATTTAATTTTTAATGATCCCAATCTAAGAAAAATGTGGCCTAAAATAGAAGCTGAAAAAATTTTTGAAACTAACTTGTGCGAATTTACTAAAGAATTAAAAAAACACTCTCCCTTTAGGAATGCTTTTGAAACTCATTTAGATCTAGAAAATGATTATTCTCAATTTAAAAAATTGAAATGGTTTCAATTATTACAACAATTTGAAAAGATTAGAACAAGCGAAAATTTTAATGATTTCTATGCTTTATTTTCCAATATCAATAGATTACCTCCAAAACCAAATGAACATCAAAGTACTGAGGAGATAATAAAATATTGGAGTGGGATTAAGGCACTAAAGGATTTTATAAAAAACAAAGATAATCTAGAATCATTTAATTTATATTACAAAGAATACTCTAGCAATTTTATGAATTGGGCACAAACTATAAAAAAAATTATTGATTATCTAGAGTTCAATTACTTTACATTATCAGACACTGGTATGACTTTTTCAGATCTGGAATATTATGTATTAAGTGGAATGGAAAATGATACAGTTAGGAAAAGAGTTTCTTCCTTAATTAATTATTTTATTATTGATGAATTTCAAGATGTTTCTAATGCGCAATTTGATTTAATAGAAAAAGTCATTGATTCTAAATTTGAACGTTTGTTTGGAGTAGGTGATATAAAACAAGCAATATATGGTTTCAGAGGTGGCGAACTAGAGGTTTTTTTAAAATGTCAAAAGCTTGTAAATAAAGTTTATTCTTTAAAAGATAACTATAGATCAATTGAAGAAATTGTTTCTTTTAATAATGAATTTTTTTCATACATCTTTAAAAAAGGACAAAAATTTAGAGGTGAAGAAGATATTTTAATTACTGTAACTAAGCAATCTTCAAAACATAACGGGAGTTGTAAAATTTGTCAGCAGGTAGAAGAAAACGATGTTGTTATAAATAAGAGCAATAATGACAATGGTGGAATTTTTAAATGCAATACAATTATAAATTTTATTAATAAAAGCAGGGAATTAGAACCAGGAGAAAATGCTAACTCAAATTCAAAACCAAAATTAAAAAATAAAGATGTTGATATTTTAGAAGCAAAGGTCATTGCTCTATATATTAAAAAGCTTGATTATGAAAACAATCCTTACAAAAGACCATTAAGTGTCTTATATAAAAACCTTAATCCGGTTAAGTATCTAATCTCATTTTTAATTGAGGAAGATATCTCTTTTCAAGCACAAATAAAAATTCCATATAAAGATGATCCTATAATAGGAATTTTTACTAT
>JADGAM010000358.1 GCA_015232015.1 Oligoflexia bacterium
TTTAATGCTAATTTTATTCTGGTCAATGATATGCTTAATTTACCTTTGAAAGATTTCAAAATATTTATTGCAAATTTTCTTATCAATGAAAAGTTTTGAGGAGCATGATCCTTCCTCACTCTTGATCTATCTTCACTAAAAGTTACATCGAGAATCCAATGAGAAGACTCTACTCCCCAATGGTTTCTAGCACTTTTAGCAAATAAGTTTAGATCGTTATAGCTCAAAAGATAGTAGCGTACTTCAGTTTCTTGTTTTTTTGACTGCAAACATAGTGTCTGTACTCTGCCTATTGCAATCAATCCTTTCCAATCTATTACCTGGGGAAGATTATATTTATCTACATTAATCTGATCGTAAGTTCTTGTTGTATGGCGGCCATGTTCTTTTTCAACAAGTTCTAATTTGGGTATTTCCAATTGATTATTTTGAAATAATTGTTCAGCAGCTTCATTGAGAGATGGGTGATTTCCCTTTAGTGCTAACGTGTAATTGGCCTTGCCATCAATGATCTTTGTAGCATTTTTTTGGGTATTTAAAGCATCTACTGATATCATTGCCCCTTTAATATCTAGAGAATCTAGCATCTCTGGCACTACGGTAATTTCATTTGTTTTTCCATCTACTTTCATTTGCGCTAGTAGGATACCATCGTCTACAGCACAAGCATTAAGCAGATGAAGGGCCGACTGATTTTTTGATTCGTCTACCGATCCTCTTACTGTTTTGCCATCAATTGCGATCTGTTTTCCTTCATAATTTTCGCCAAACATAAATAACGTCCACTTTTTAAAAAAATTATCTCACATAGAGGATATTTCTTATGGCGGTCAATCCTAGGATCCTCTAACTCGTTAAATAAAACCAGTAATTCATTTTTGTTCCATTCCCCCTCCCTGAAATGCATGCATTTCAGGGGTATGGTAAAACTATTTATCTCTAAAATCACTTTTTATTTTAATGAGACGGCCGTGATCTCCAATTGCAGGAAAAAAATCCGTCCAGTGACGCTTAAAGTATGAGTGAATAGAAGTATCTGTATCCATACCTAAAAATTCTCCGACTATTTCCATCGTGATTACCTCTGAATCCTTTAATTTTGGATTTGGTCCAGATATTCGTAGTCTATTTTTTATAATCACATCGTATTCATCATCTATCAAACAGAAAATATTAATGATAAAATCATCGATAAGCATTTATCCCCCAAGATTTTTATTTAGCGATAAACTATCTTAGGTGATAAATGCCTTATATCAATTTCATTTTAGAACCCTCACATGGGCTTATAAATCTTTTCCTAGTATGTGGAGATCCCATGGCCATAGGCCCACCACCAAAATATTGCAAAATTTTTGCAAGTTTTATTATTCTATCTACAAAATTTAACCTACACTTTCTAGATAAAAAAATTTCAACATTTTGTTGCTCAAAAAATAAACCTTGAAAAGAAAGAACGTTTAAATCATAAATTGCCAATCGATCTTTAAATGTTTTCCAATCACTCTCAGAGGTATTAAAATAATCACTCCATACTAGACCAGGAGCAACTTCAATTCCATCACAACAAGACTCCTTAATGATCATTAGTGCATCGTCTGTTTCTTCAGGTTCATATGCAATATTTGAAATAACGTGTTTCATATTTTTACTAAAAACCCATATAGTTACTAAAACATTCTTCTCGTAATTCTTTCCAAATTAGATCACCTTCAGCAGTCAATTCTTCTGCCAGTTTTATTTCATTCCAGCGATTCTTCGGCATCTTAACATACAAAACAAAACACCTTCTCATTCCTTCAATTTGCTGGAGTTGCTGACATTTACGAGGCTGCAGAAAATCCCATAGAGACAATCAAGAGTAATGTCTTGAGTACTGCCTATATCCTCGAAGCTTGCAGAAAAAATAAAGTGAAAAGATTTATTTATGCCAGTACTATTTATGTTTATAGTGAGCAAGGGTCATTTTACAGGAGTAGCAAGCAGTCAGCAGAATTGTTCATTGAAAATTATCAACAAATATACGGAGTAGACTATACGGTTTTGAGATATGGTTCGCTGTATGGAAAGAGAGCTAATAAGTTTAATTTTATTCGTCAGGCAATACACCAGGCAATCACAGAGAAAAAAATAATGCGTCTAGGTGATGGAGAAGAAATTCGTGATTACATCAATGTTTTAGATGCTGCAAGAGCGAGCGTTGACATTTTAGAAGAAGAGTATGTGAATAAGTATATTATGGTTACAGGTATGCAGACGATAAAAGTGAAGGATTTACTCAATATGATTAAAGAAATTTTACAAGGAAGTGTAGAAATTCAATATATGAATGCAAAATCTGACAATACTCATTATCAAATCACTCCGTACTCATATCGTCCTAAAGTGGCCATGAAATATATACCAAAATATTTTTATGATTTAGGACAAGGGATTCTTGATTGTATTTATGAAGTAGATGCAGAAATTAAATATAAAAATTCTTTGAAAACTATTGATAGTAATGTTATAGAGGTGCGTCATTGTTAGTTCTACCTAATTGTAATTTTACATCACTATCTGGGAATGTTCATAGTGGGATGAGTGATGCTTACTCATACTACAGACATTGTTGGGAGGAGTATCCTAAAAAATTTATTGTATCACCTTTCCCTATACACCTTGATATCGAAGCATCAAGTAGATGTAATTTGAGATGCACTTTTTGTGATAAGTTACCCTTGTTAACTAAAAAACAGCTTGGAGATATTGATTATAATTTATTTTGTAAAATCATCGACGAAGGCGCTGCAAAAGGTCTTCAAAGTTTAAAATTGAGTTATCGTGGAGAGCCTCTTCTTCATAAAAAAATTATAGATATGGTAAAGTATGCCAAGATTAGAGGGGTTTTGGATATTTATTTTAATACAAATGGGATGTTGCTAAATGAAGATGTTTCGCTAAAATTAATTAAAGCTGGACTCAATAGAATTTCA
>JADGAM010000359.1:0-438 GCA_015232015.1 Oligoflexia bacterium
AGATAAGACTGTAAGATCGTGGTTACATTCATTCATTGATTTTGATTATGAAGGACTTATTGAAAAAGAAGGTAGAGGTAGAAAACCAAGATTACCATCTGACGAAGAAGAAAATTTTAAAATTGCACTAGATGAATTGCAAGAATCACTTAAAGGTGGTCGAGTTACATCTAATGATATACAAACTCTTTTGGTAGATAAGTTTGATTGTAATTACAGTATACAGGGAGTTTATACGCTATTAGATCGGATTAATATTGTTTGGATTTCAGGAAGATCAAAACATCCAGAACACTCTCAAGAGGCAATCGATCAATTTAAAGATAATTTTCCAGAAGAAGTTGAAAAAATAAAAGAACAATTGCAATCAAATAAACTAGAAATCTGGTGGCAAGACGAAAGTCGTATAGGTCAACAAGGTAGTTTAAGTAGAGTCTG
>JADGAM010000359.1:509-2969 GCA_015232015.1 Oligoflexia bacterium
GGAGCCGTCTGTCCCGATAGAGATATTGGATGTGCGCTTATTCTTCCAGAATGCAATAGTGGAATGATGCAAATTCATCTTAACCAAATTTCTGAACATGTGCAAAAAGACTATCATGCTATAGTCCTTATGGATCGAGCTGGATGGCATACGACAGAGGCTTTAAATGTGCCTTCAAATTTAGTTTTAATGCCTTTACCTCCATATTCTCCTGAATTAAATCCTGTTGAACAAGTGTGGCAGCAACTGAGAAAAATAAAATTATCTAATATAGTTTTTAAAAATTACAATGACATTGTTAAAGCCTGTTGTGAGGCATGGAATTGTTTTTCTGATGAGGATGGAAATATTCAAAATTTATGTACTAGATCTTGGGCCAAAATTTAGGTAATTATTTTACATAAATGGTATTAGATGTTTTTTGTGATAAAATCGGGGAGACTAAAGTCATCAAGATTAATCTTATTTTTAAGCACACCGCTTGTGCCTTTGCATTTCAATCCTATTTGTACTAGCTTTCCATCACTGTTTGATTGCAATATACAGTCTGCATATTTTTCCAATATAGTTGCTAAAATTTTTTGTCTCTCTTTTGTGAAAGCATCGCTTGCTGTCGGATGAGGGTATGCAATTACAATTGGGGAAATATCAAATGTTTCAACCATGTCTTTAAACCTTTTTATATTTCGTTTAATCTCGTTTTCTCTCCCTTTCTCTGCCTGGAATCTTAATGTCCAATTATAAAATAAAAAGAAATCAGTAATGATAGCTATTTTAATTTTTCCAGTTCCTTGAAGAGAAGATATAACTTGGCAAAAATAGTCTTTGGGCCTTTGATCTAAATCAAACCGAAAAACTCCATAATCTAAATATTCATTATCGGTAAAAGCAAAATATCGTTCTAATAAAAATTCTTCACCATGATCGTAACCATGGTCAGCAACTATCACCATTCCCCTTGAAGGTTTTATCACCATTTCACCAATTTTAAGGGCCAGGTTTTTATGATTTCCTTTAATGAGACATGACGATCTACTTCTTGAAAGTCTTTCTACGATAAAATCTATACAGGAAAATGTTTTTTCACAATTCATAATATTCTCACTTCATTTGAAATAATAATTTGTTATTAAATTACCAATATTAATCTTATGAGGATAAGCATCTCAATGTTACAAAGACATCGAATTGACAGTGATTCGCTTTTTTCGACCTTTGTGTCTTTCTACTAAAATTAGTCCTGTTTTTTCAAGATTGGTTACTGCTCTGTCAGCAGCACTTCTGCTAATGCCAAAATCAGACAATAAATTCTTGGTTAATTTCAACTCTCTTCCTCGATCAAACCCATCTAAAAAAAGGAGTATAATCATTACGTGCAAACCTTTACCTGGACATTTACTGGCCTTTTGTAAAAGTTCTAATGGAACTGGGCCTTTTAAAAACTTCTTAGTAGCAACCTTTTTATTGGTAACAATTTTATTGGCATTAATAGTAAGAACATTATTTTGATGATTTTCTTTTTTCTCTATACTGTATTTTTTAATATCGAAAGTATTATACATTTTTATACTCCTAATAAGACTATATATTATAAGATAGTACGGGTGCCCATTAGTGGGCATAAACCTACCCACTAATGAGCAACTAATTCACCATTACTGAGCAACGTTTACTTCCATTTGCTCAATTAATTTATGGACAGTATTCCACATCTTTTCCCCTCGTTTATGATCCATGTAACGATCAGGGTATCTCACAATTTCGACCTCAGTTCTTAACTCAAATCCTTCAAGAACGATCCTACTTGCATGTGCCATCTCCTCGCGAGCAATGGCAATATCGTTGTCAAGTCGATCTAATGGTGCTTCTATAATCAAAGCATCATGCGCAGGCCCACATACGCACACTCCTTTTGAGGTAATAAAACAACAGGCCAGTCTTAACATTTCGGCCCCATTAGCTTGCATAAGGAAATTTCTTAATGTTCCAGGTTTGGTGTTTGGATTAACGTTTATTCCCCATCCAAAAACTGTATGGAGATAATTGTAATACATCCCATAGTCGATAACTCCATTTGACCAATTCCAAAACGTTGGAAAAGTTTTTTTATGTAAAATTAACAACTCTCTTGCTTTGATTGGAGGTTGGTTTATTTTTTCAGATAGTGCTTGCTCGCCCATCCCATATTGAACACCCAGGGCACACTCTTTAAATAGACCTCTAATAGTTCCATGAGATGCCTTGGTAGCATCTTTTGGAGCAGCACCGGACATAATAGCAAATTCTAAATATGGATCGCCAGATCGGTAAGCATCCTTCATGTTATTATCACCGGACAATACGCCAGCAATTCCAAATTCTTGTTGTTCCCAATCAATATAGGCAACACCAAAACCTTTTCTTGGTTTAATTAACCCTCTTATCCAAACAGATGGCCCAAAAATATATTTTGAATTGCTT
>JADGAM010000035.1 GCA_015232015.1 Oligoflexia bacterium
CAATATCATGAGCTAATTAATTTATGTGATGAAAAGTTAAAGTTATCTCTGAAAAGATTGATGTCTTCAAATACAAAATCAAGCTACAGCGAGGCCAGACGGATTCTTTTTACTGATTTAGATAATCATAAATCCAAAGTTTGTTGTGTCTACACTGGAAAGTGTACGACGACTTCATCTATTCCAGATAGCAAAGAGATGAACTGTGAGCATAGTTGGCCTCAATCCAGAGGTGCCAGGGGTATTGCTAAAGCAGACTTACATCATTTGTTCCCGGCCATATCATTGATTAATTCTATCAGAGGTAATTTCCCTTTTTGTATAGTTGAAAAAATTGAATGGCAAGGCATGGGATCTAAACTTGGATATAACAAAAATGGAGAAAAATGTTTTGAACCACCGATATCACATAGAGGAAATTTAGCGCGTGCTCTTTTCTACTTTTCAGTACGATATGAAAAGCAAATTTTAGAAAATGAAGAGAATACTTTATTGAAATGGAATAAAGAAGATTCAGTCGATAGAGAAGAACAAGCTCGTGATGATCTAATAGAGCATTATCAACACAATAGAAATCTTTTTGTTGATTATCCACAATTGATTGATCTTATAGGTAATTTTTAATTATTATTTTTATGAATCACTTTTTTATAAAAATCCACCATTAGAACTGCAATAAAAGTTCTTTCAACTCCTTAAGTTGTCAAACTTGTGACAAGACCTTAATTCGTTATAAGCTTCGATTTTACCTAATCATGAAATGCAAACACTTTATTTTAATTTTAATTTATATTAGAGTACATGGCCTTCCTTCATTTATAGATTAAGAATACTTAATAAAATGAGGAAAAAACATTTACTAAAAAATAACTAAAAAGGAGATGGGTTTTATGAAAAAACAACATTTACTTATCTTGGTATTATTAATAGTAGGGGTGTTTGCAGTAAACACTTCGGCAAATGCTCATAATAAAAGTAAACAATTGCTATCTTCAGAGCAAAAAATTTTTTTTGGTGATACAAAAAATATGGGATTAGGAGTTGCTACTTCTTGGGTCACTGTTAATAAAAAAATGATTCCCACTAACATTGGAATCTCCTTCAACGAAGATGCACTTAATAATCTGCCAGTTCATGAAATGCAAGGTGAGTATACGTTTAACTTGCCATCGATTCCAAACATGCCCTTTACACATATAGTGATTAACTGGAATCCAATGGGGCATGAACCTCCAGGAATTTATGATGTTCCTCACTTTGATTTTCATTTTTATCTGCTTACCCAAAAAGAGCGAGAACAAATTACTGGAGTTGGTGAAGACGAATTAAAAATGTATAAAACTCCACCTGCAAATTATATTGCTAAAGGATATGTAGACACACACATGGGACACCCTCAAATGGGAAATCATTGGGTAGATATGTCTTCCCCTGAATTTCATGGAAATCCATTTACTTCTACTTTCGTCTATGGTTTTTATGATGGAAGACCAGCATTCTATGAACCGATGATTACCAGGGCATTTCTACTAACCCATACAAACCTAAACAAAAGATTTCCTACACCCCTCTCACACGAAGTAAAAGGATATTACCCTCATAGCTACCAAATAAATTACGATGAAAGAAATCACATTTACCAGATCATGTTAACAGAGATAAAAATGAGTGAATAAACAGACTTCAATAAAGTAGCAGATTGATTTTTGCAGGTCTCGGTCATAATGTATTTATAATGTGCTTATAATGTGTTCGGTATGTTTCAGTAATTAGCCGCTGGCGCTTTCGCGCCAGCGGCGTGTCCCGAGCGTAAGCGAGGGATTTCCATCAAAATTGCTCGATTTTTAATTTCAAAACCGATTATATATCTATATCTTAAGCAACTTTATCTTAAGCAACTTTCATTTTTCCTTGTTGATACCTCACCATTTGTCCCTATATCTTTCCGCACTTTTTATTGAACTTATTATTACTGATTATAATTTTTTTATGGATAAAAGTAGAACGACCACCAATAAAAACATTAGGGGAAACACGTCTATGGTATGCATTTTTTCTTTCCTCAATTGGTTTAATTTTAGATAAAAGTTTAAGTATGAGGTGGTGTAGCAACTATTCAATATGCATGTCCATTATTTTTTTATTTATCGATTTTATAAAACCATATACTTTTGATAAAGAGTTGGCCCCAGCTCTTCAGAGTATCTGGTTTATACCTCATGTAATAGTTTATATTCTTTCCTATGCTTTACTTGCAGCTACTTCTCTCTTTGCTTTTAGGGCCTTGTTCTTATTTTATTTTAAAAACAATAATATTATTGCTAAATCAGATGATCAAAATACAATTTTAAATAATTTAATAAATGAAGCCAGACCAATATTATCTCTAGGCCTAGCATTACTTACACTTGGTCTTATTTTTGGAGCAATCTGGGCCAAGACCGCTTGGGGACATTATTGGACGTGGGATCCAGAAGAAACTTGGGCGCTACTTACCTGGTTAACTTATGTTATATATTATCATTTGGATTTTTCTTCACCGACCACTTCGACATCGAATAAAGTTAAAACATTTTATCTTGCCTTCAATTTTGTTATTCTATTAATTTGTTGGTTTGATGTGAACTATCTTCCTACAGCACAATTTAGTGTTCACACTTATTCAAATTAACAATATTGCCTATTTTCTTTATAAACGGAATCCCAATGCTTTGAATCCATATAAATCTCCATTATGCTAAAAATTAAATGAGTATATGTACTTTGCTAAAGTTAAGTCATTAAAGTAAAATAAATAAAATAAAAAATAAATTAATTTAAATTGTAAATAATTAACAAGGAAATAAAATGTCTCTTAAAGAAATACTCATTCAGAGAAGCAATTCAAAATGTGAACTTTGCTCTTCAACCTCATCCATATCTGTCTATACTGTTCCTCCTACAAAAGATCAAACAGCAGAGAATTCTATACTTCTTTGTGATAAATGTTTAGCATTTATTAATAATTCGAGTGAACAGGATATAAATCATTGGCGATGTCTCAATGAAAGCATTTGGAGTGAGGTTCCTGCTGTGGTGGTGATGTCCTGGAGAATCCTTCATAGTCTGAGTTCAGAATTATGGGCCCAAGATCTTTTAGGACAAATTTATTTAGATGATGAAAATTTAAAGTGGGCCGAAGCAATGAATTCAAAGTCATCAGAAAAAGCTGATGAAAAAATTCCTACACGTGATAGCAATGGCAATGTATTGCTAGATGGAGATACTGTAACCTTGATCAAAGATTTAGAGGTGAAAGGTGCTGGATTCACGGCCAAACGAGGAACTGTTGTTCGTAATATCTCTCTTACTGATAATCCACTACATATTGAAGGTAAGGTTAATGGTGTTCAGATTGTGTTAGTTTCAGCTTATCTAAAAAAAGTGTAATCATACACAACTTATTTAATAAGATTATTATTCACCTTCATCCATCAAAACCTTGCTACCAGTTAGTCCCATAATTTCTTGAATATCTTGCGAACATTCCATACAGCCAAGATATTTACCATTTATATCTCTAAGAGCAAAAAACTCAATCAAAATTTTATTCTTCTTATGTGTGATCTTGTCAACTTCCAGATCAAGCCAAAAACGCACTTTATCCTTTGCTCCCGACTTCATTTCTCCAACGATTCGTTCAATAATTGCTAGATTTTTCGGGCCATGACAATCACGAAAATCCATCCCGTAGCATGCTTCTGGACGGTTGAATAGGCGTGTATGATGTTTATTCCAAGCAAGAACGCGATCATTGGCATCAATCACCGTAATTTCCATAGGCACTGTCTCAAACATTGCGTTAATTAATACTTCATTCATTCCATCAATCTGCATATTATCTCCATAAATAAATAATATTATCTGAAAGAACATCACCATAATTAGAGATCTTCAATTGTATATGAGTCCACAAGTAGAGCATGTACTTGTGCTATTATTTCAGAATATGATGATGATAAAATGCTAGATTATATTAAAAAGCTTTTAGAGAAGAAAGATTAGGCAATATATCTTTATATCCTTATATCCAGAGAAGAATGATTGCTAGAGGAGAGATTATGTAGAGAGAAATTGTAAATATACCATTCTTATTATAGATGAAAGATGAAATCATTAGTAACGAAGAAATTATAAAAAATGGAACAAGAATATGGGAGATGGGAAAAATAAAAAATTTGGAATAAATAGCAGTTAATATTAAGAATATGGCAGCTGAATGTGTACAGCAAAGACCTTTAAAATAAAATTTTTTATTTACTTTCACCATGCCTGTTATACTGAAATCAGCGAGTCTCCAAATCCCTGTGACTACAAATAAAGAAAATAAAATTGTCGAATACCAAGACGAAAAACCCATGAAATAGGAAATAATTATTGGTGGTATGATAAAATTAGAAACTTCGGCCAACTCACCTAACTCTTTTCCAAATTCGCTTATCTGACTAAGTTTTCTTGCAGCAACACCATCAAGTCTATTTAAGACTAAAACAAATAAATAAAGTGTAAGGGCCAACTTTATATTATTATTAATGGTATGGTACAAACAAAATACAGACAAAATTACTGCCATAGAAGTAATCACATTGGGAACATTTAGGTGTTCCAATATAGTAAATATTTTTCTCATAAATGCATTCTATCCTTTAATATCTTTTCAATTATTTCAACTCAAACCTAAATTTATCGTGAGAAGTTGTTTTAGTAAATAGCAATAAAATCTCTAAAATATATTTTAGCACTACCATTACTTTGAATAAAGTAATGGTCTTTTTTTGGGCTCATTTTTTATTTTGAAATAAGAACAGAAATTTCTTTCATGATCTTATCGGTTATCTCCCTTAATTGTAGATAACTTACATCACTATTATAATATTCCGAAAATTCTAATGCTTTTCCAAAAGATATTGTGGCCTTTCTAAGTCTTGGAATGTTTTTCCCTTTGGGAAGAATTTCGAAAGTTCCATTAAGTCCAACGGGGATTACTGGCAACTTGGTTTTTAAAAGTAATCGAGCAATTCCTGTTTTGCCTTTTTGAAGTTTTCCATCAAGAGAACGTGTGCCTTCAGGATAGGTTACTAAAACTTCACCCTTGGCCAGTATCTCTCTAGCGGTAATTAAAGCATCGTTTGCATCACTACGATCAACTGGGATGTATCCGATGTATTTATTCCATAGCATGTGCCATAGATATTGGCCTTTGCCGGTGAAGTGTTCTTTCTTGGCCAGAAAATGGATTTTCTTGTTAAGATAAGGAACCAAAGTTGCTGCCAATAAAGGATGTTCTATATAACTTGCATGATTGGGTGCTAAAATAAAATTTTTATTTTTGGGGACATTTTCTAGACCATGAATATCTTTAATCCAAGTGTGAATGATTGGAACAATAATTTTCTCAGCGATAGGAGCAAATCTTTTTTGTTTTGTATCTAAGGAAATATGTGACAAGTTTTCTTTTTGCATATGATACTAACCTCTCTTCTTCTGTGTTTTAGCATATCTTAAAGCTGTGTTCTTCGATGGGTTTTTTGAATCAATTATAAAAAATTTTCTAGCAATTTTATATCCTACTATGTTTTTTAGTATAATCTTAATCAAGGAAATTTTCCCCAAAGATAATGACTGCAAAATTTTTTTTATAAAATTATTTTTGAAACAAATGTTTTTTAAGTTCATGTGCCAACTGATTGCAGGCAACTGAGATTCTATCTGATATGTTTTGAATTTATTTAGATAATCACCATCCATCTTTATAACTTCATAATCTGAATGTTCAAATTTATATTCTATGGCCACTTTATTAAACTGATGAGTCTGCTTTTGCATGATCTCGCCAATTTGTATATTACAGATGATATTTAATGAGCTGCTGAGCTTTGGGTGATGAATGTTTATAACTTTACCGTGTTGGTATGGTACCAGAGCGTAGGATAAATGATTTGGATTAGTTCTTTTCATAGGGAAATTGTTTTCACACACTCCAAGTTGGCATTGATAATGTATTTTTTGAGAACTAGTGGCGAAGTTGTCAACATAAAACTCCGCGATTCCTCCACCTGGAGGTCTGGCGGCGATTTCCAAAAAGAAGACTTTATTGCTCCCATTTTCTAATAGAACCTCAAGATGAGTTAGACCATTAGGTAATGGTTTTAAAGCATCAAGAATTTGCATGCCTGTATCTTTCAAGAGGTCGTAATGTTCAACGGTTGCAGGTAACAGAGTTGTTAGTATTATATTATTAGCAGTGAATTGGTAGTTAGGAGTAGATTCACAAATCTGCATATCTACAACTTGATCGTTTTGAATAATAGAATTGCAACTAAACAATCGACCATCTATATATTTATCTATCTCATAATTCTCATAATTAAGATGTGTATCACACCATAAACTTAGCTCATCTGCGCTGTCTATTCGTCTGGTTCCCTTACTAGCGGCCGAATTTATTGGCTTAGCAAAATAAGGTAACTCTCCAAGATTTTCTTTTAGGTAATTTAGGTATTGATAAGGATTGGATATATAATTGGCCGGAGAAAACATAATGTATGGGGTATAGCGGATTGATTTTTTAGCAATAAAATCTTTCATGACCTTTTTGTTTAAAAATCTTTCCAGCTGCCTACTTCCCTCACCCGGTAAATCAAAATGATCCCTCAATTTCGATACTAACAACATTACACTTTCATCAACAGTAAGCAACCAGATTGATTTTTTGTCGGTGATAGAAAAATGGGTTATGGTTTCTTGTAACAGCTTACCTAAGGTGTAGAACTGAATTTCAAATAATTTATTTGCTACTTTGGTTGAAGGTAAATCAGCACCGCCAGCAACATCAAATTGAATTATTTTGTCAAAAAAATCTTTATGCTTATGTAGATGCTTGCAATATGCTGTTTTGGAAGTAAAAAGAACAAATAAGTCAGAAGGATTATTTTTTAATTCGTTTAGATTAAAATCCCAGTCTTTTTCTTGAAAATGGAAAATTACAATTAATTTCATAATATAAAATTTACGACCAGTGATTAGTATAAGATCAAATAATTAAATTTGTGCTTAATAAATAAGCAGAGATGTATCTAGATCCTGTTAAATATAAAGTCAAGCATGCATCTGGAAAACTGTAGGCGAATAAAGATAATGATAAATTTTTTACATGGTTATTACGAAATTTTAGTAAGGTTCGATTAAAACTTGAACTTCTAGTGGCTTTTTTATAAAAGCTACATTTAGTTTTATGGGGATTAAAATAATATCAACTATGGACAACGATTATGACAAAAAAAACATTTTCTGCTTCAGTGAGTGAACCCGAAAAAAAGATTGCTTTAGTTACCCAATGTCACTGGCCTCCAGGTTTTCGTATTGGCAAAAGCTTGATTGAGGATGGATGGAAAATTATTTCAGCGGGACGTTTTATTCCAACCATGCTTCAAAATTATCCCGGAGTTATTGCTGAGATAGAATACCCAGATCCTTTTGCTTTTCCAGATAATTTTATTGAATGTATTTTGAAAACAATTGCTAAATATAATATTAATTACATAGTCCCTGTAACGGAGGAGAGTTTTGTTTTTTCCGCCTACAAGGACAGATTTCAAAGTAGTGGTAGTACTGTTTTGGTTCCGGAAATGGATAAGCTTCTTTATCTTCTTGATAAGAAAAACATTCCTGAAATCTCTAAAGCATGTGGGGTTGATACTCCCGAAACAATGCTAATACAAACCGCAGACGATGTTCTAACGGCCATAAATACTATGCCTCTACCAATTTTTATCAAACCAAGATTAGGCAGTGGCTCTAGCAATATTTTAAAAATTGATAAGGATTCTCCTGCCTTAAAAAAATCTGATATAGACAAAGTACTAATTAGACCAATGTTGGCCCAGCAATATATAAAAGGAATGGTTGTTAGCTATACTATCTTCGTTGATAGGGGTAAGGTTCATTTTGTTGTTGGACAAAAAAATTCTCATCAATACCCAATATCGAGCGGAGTGAGCTGTCGACGAATTTTTTATGATAATGATAAGATCAAAGAAGATTGTATCAAGATTTTGGCCCATGCAAATTATAAAGGAGTGGCGGTCATTGATTTTATTTTAGAGGAAGGGAGTGGTAATCATTATTTAATTGATATTAATCCAAGATTTGGTACTAATATTGGATTTGCCATTGATTGTAACATTCCTGTTACCAAGCTTTATATGCAAGAAATGATAGCTGCTAAAGCTAAAATAGATTCAACTGATTTTTCGGCCCAGGCGATTTCACCAATTAACTATTTTAAAAATGTAGAAAATCGATGGTTGTTGGCCGAGATGGGAGTTGCTATTCAATATTTAAAGCAGGGAAAACTGTTTGATATAATAAAAATGATCAGAAAAACAAATGGTGAAGGTGGAGTGATTTGCTATGATGACTTCAATTTCAAAAACATCACCAGTTTTATTAATCAATTTAAGGCCTACAGATATTCACGGAAACATTACGGAACAAATAATTTCAGCACAATCGCATCCGAAAAATTTTTGGAATCTTTAATGATACCTAACTCACCAATAAAAAATTAAAAATAAAAAAAAGATTTTAGTAGATTGCTGCCAGAAGCACTAGTAGCTTGTTTCGATCGGATCATTGCCGTAAAAAGTAAATGAGACAGAACGATGAAGTTTGTCGAAGAACATTTCCATCACATCCTCAGGATTATCGGCAAGATGTCTGCTTTCTGGCACAAAGGTTCCCTCTGTAACTTGATAAGTGCTCTGAGTACTATTTTTTTGTACAGTTAAATTTTGGTACATATCTTCAGGGGAGATGAACTCTTTGACAATTTCTATTGAATAATGATTATTGCTATATCGTCCAAAAATATCAGTTATTTCTTTTAGCATTCGATAGATCATGCGCTTATGTTTTAATGTTAATTCTGTTTCGTTTTGGTAGAGCTGGATTATTTGTTCGTATCGGGACTTTGCTTGCTTAAAATCAGTTAAAAATGATAAAAGTGGTATACCATAATGAATAGGTGAGGAACACCTTTTAGGAGGTATTTGGTGGATTTTGGCGTAAGCTAAACAGATTTCTTCTTTTGAATGGGAAAAAAACTTTGCTAATGCTTGAGCAGAAAAAATAGTTTGTACTGATAAATTCAGACTATCATTTTTTTTGTTGTGATTTGAATTGGAGTCTGTATTTGAATAAGTATTATAATTATAGTCCGTTGATGAAAGTTCTTCATTTGTTGATATGAATTTTTGATAATCCTCTTGGTTGAAATTACTGGGTATATATGGAAGGATATGATCTTTGCTATTTGTGAGTGTTTGTAATTGTTGAATCTTATAGTTGTACAAATGCAGATGCATTTTAGCAAAGATGTCACCTTTGTTATTTACTGATGTTTTAAATGTAAGCTCTTTTTTTGAGTTATTGAAAAGTCCTCTGCTTTTACTTTCAGAGACATCTTTAGAGAAGGACATCTCCTTACCACTAAAATCATTATTAAAATCTTCAAAGTCAACACTGCTTCTTCTGGCACTGGCATGGTAATGAAAAAAGTCAAAAAAATCAAAAGCAAAAGATACTTTTTTTAAGCACATTAGGCGTTCTTGAAACATAAGCTTCTGTGGAATATTTTGTGGGCCAGTGGAGAAAAAGTTATGTAATAATAATTCTTTTTCGTTCTCTTTGCTTAAATCAAAAATAAAAGAACGATCATGAAATTTAGACCAGTTTCCTTGCAAGGTAAGAATAGGGAAGGATACTAGTATGTTGGCCCTTAAGGCCGCCCTTATTCTTGCACGGTCTATTTTGCCGAAACTAACTAGCATATTTTCTTCACTATCCTTAAGCATAGTCAATCGACTAATCTTGGTTAGTGTTCCATCAAGCCGTAGTTCTATTGATGGGATTATACCAGCATTTGCAGGCCATGAACTGCTTACTCCACCATGAACACCTATATAACTGGAGGTAATAAGCCATTCGCCAGTTTTCATATTATCTAAAAAATCTTCTCGTATATGTTGTAAAGAAATAAGTGGAAGAGTGAACAATTCTTGCGGATTCTTCAAGAAATCTTTAGCATTATCAAGGGGACGAACTCGGGTGAATTCATAAACCATATAAAATTTTCCACCCATGCTTACTGAAACAAATGGAGGTGCTGGGAAATTAAGTAAGGATTGCAATAAGATTCCATTGGCGCCCAGAGAAACTCCTACTCGGAAGGTGTCGATTAGCAGATATGGCCTTTGGTCACCATAGGGGCCTTTTTTGTAGTAGGGATTGCTGGCCAAATAACGAAATGGCATGAAAAGACCAGCATCAACTTCGATACCTTCAAAAAAGCAATTCCCTTGGCAAATATTTTTAAGAGGAGAATTTCTAAAGCTCATCTCTGTAAATGCAACTCCGTGATTGGAATATCTTAATTCTGGAGCAAAATAATTAATCAGGAAGGAGCTTCCTTTGGAGATAAAGGTGAGTGCTTTAATAGCAACATTTTTAGTTTCTCTTTTGTTAGTTAAGGTCAACTTTGTGGGAACGGATGAATAACCGATATCCTTATCAATAGATGAAAATGAAGTAGGGGCCAGAGATGTGTCGCTTTCATTACTACTGTTAGCAAAAACGGGCATCTGTAGTTGGAGTAAGATAAATAATAATAGAATTGTAGTGGATAATGGTATGGACGCTAATAATAGCATTTGAGATAATGGTCTTGATTGATTACGGATTTTTATCATTGATAGTATTCCTTAATGTCAGATTAAAGCAGTTTATAAAATAATTTACAACCTTAGATTAGAATTCTGGTGGATGCTATTGTTTTTTTCTTTAAAAGTAAAGTGATCTTTAGTAAGACTGCTAGTACGTCGAAGGAGCGAGCTCGAAATCTGACGAACCCCAAATTATTTATCGCAAGTATTATAATGTTAAAAAAATAGAGATTAATTTAAAATAGATTTTGAATTTTTATATGGATATGTTTAGAAAACTTAAACGATATTTTGAAAATTACAAGCAATTGTCTGGCAATGCTAGATATTTTCTGGCGTGCACTTTTACTCTAGGACTCTGCAATTCTATGTTTGAGTTGTTGTTTAATCTATACTTGAAAGAAAGAGGGTATAGTGAAGGGCAAATTGGTCATGTTATTTCAATGGATTCTCTGGGGATGGCCATAATGGCAATACCGGCTGCTTTGCTAATATCAAAAATCGATATAAAGAAGATTTTTGTGGTATCAATTTTTGCAGCATCCTTGTTTCATGCTCTACAAGTTTTTATAGACGATATTAATTATATTTTATTTATCAGATTTATAGGCAGTATATTTTCCACTGTCTATGCTGTTGCAGCGGCACCGTTTGCAATGAAAAATAGTACTTCAAAAGAGAGGATTTACCTTTTTAGTTTGCTTGCCTCCGCAAACATATTTGCTCAATCCATTGGTTTCCTTGTGGCCGGATATTTACCCCAGTTTTTCAAAATGTTTATGGAGTTAAGTAGTAAGGATGTGTCTTTTCAAACGTCTTTATATCTTTCATCATTTCTATACTTGCTGGTATTAATTCCATTGAGAAAAATCACCTCCCTTCCTCTATACTCCCAAAAAGACAGGCAGGATTTACTAATTGCTGGTCAATCAAATAACATAACCGAACTCAATCCTCTGTTTTCCTCTAAAAAATATTATGTAAGATTAGGTCAATTAAAGAAATTTTATGAAAAATATAACATGAAAAAAGTTCTTAAATTGATTTTTCCTAAAAGTATTTTAGCGATGGGGGCCGGATTAATCATTCCGTTTATTCCCCTTTACTTTAAGACTGTATTTAAATTTGAAGAAAATGAAATTGGCATTGTATATTCGTTTTTACAAATGTTTATCTTTACGGGAATGTTGTTGGCACCTCTGTTAGAGAAAAAATTTACTGCGATAAAAGCAATAGTATATACACAACTGCTTTCAATTCCATTTATGTTTATTTTGGCCATTACTACTTCAAGCACAGTTGTAATATGTTCTTTTTTTATTAGAGGAATGCTTATGAACATGATTACACCTATTATCGGAAAATTTGAGATGGAGATGGTAAATGATTTTGAAAGACCAGTGACTAATGCGTTGGTAGCGGTTTTTTGGAACTTGGCATGGACTGTGGGAACCTACTGTGGGGGAATGATTATTGAAAAATTTTCTTTTTCTTGTTCGTTTTATATTTCGATCGTACTTTATGCCATAGCGGCCAGTAGTTATTATGTCATTTTTCGGGAAACTAATTTTTTGCCAAATAAAGTAAGCAGTGAAAAATAGATAACGATTTTTCTTAGAAGACGTCCACTATCAAAATAAGATATGACTTTCTAGTAAGAAATAAATCACCGGTGCTACGAATAAGGTATTATCAAATCTATCCAATATACCTCCATGACCAGGCAACATTTTTCCAAAATCTTTTATCCCAAGACTTCTCTTTATTTTTGAAAATAATAAATCGCCGACATTACCGAGAAAAAAGATTGCTATAAATACGATCAAGTATTCCTTTATTGTATATTCTTTAAAGAGTGGAATTATTGTTGATAGTAAAATTTCCCCTAAAATTATTCCAATTGCGCCCGACAAATATCCTTCTAAGGTTTTATTGGGACTGATATTTTTAAATATTTTTGTTTTTCCATATTTTTTACCAAAGAGATATCCAAATCCATCATTCATGTTTAAAAGTAATAAGATTGCGATAATCCAACCCAGATTAATAGAATAAATCAATATTAAACTTAGGGCACTTGGTACAAGGAAAAATAATGTAAAAATGGATAGATAATAATTATTATTTGTATATTTGTTTTTTACCACAAAAGGGAAAGCGGACACTATAAAATACATGGGAAGAAAGTACTTTGTCAGTTCAGCATGTACAAGCAAATATGCGCTTAATACTATTGTGAAGGATAACAAAACAATTGATTTTATTTTGTTGCATGGATTGAGTTCGTAAAAACTTAACAGTAAAATAATAGCAATTAATATTGTAAAGATGGTTTTGCCGGCCCAAAGAACAAAACAAAACAGGTGTAATAATACAATAAGGGTTAGGCATCTATTTAAAAGTTCTTTAAATCTTTTTGATAAAGCATAAATACAAAAAAAACCAATAGTAAAAGTTGAAAAAAAATAAAAATTGGTCATTATTTGCATCTATCTTTCCTTTGCTGTTTTTAATGATTTGTTCTTGAGAATTCTTTGTAATCTGTAAAAAAATTCGAAGTAAAGATCTGTATCAGATTTTGCAGGGAACGTATACTAGAATTTATAAAGGAATAATTTATTCGTAAAAAAAGTTAATTAAATATTTGCCAGTAAAAATAACTTCAAATAAAATAAATAAACTCAGATGTATTTTTCATCAATTGTAGTATTTTAATCATCAAAATAATTTTCTGTTCCTCGAGAGGCGGCAATTAAAGCATGGATAATCCTTCCTAATGGCAACTTGTTATTTACTGCCTTTCTTGCATTTTCCGCCCAATTTGCAGGTAGTGCTTCTGTAATTGGATTCCATCTATTAGAAATCAGCATATCTAATGGAGTATACGGTTTAACTCCAACGGCGGTAGTCCAGAGGAAATCAGGATGAGAGTCCGCGTACCATTCCCCTCCTAATATTGCACCTTTTTCATCCAATTCTAAATCATAATAATAATTGACAGAGATTAAAGAACCTAGATTTGGATTCACATCTAAGTGATTAGGATCAGATTCTGAACTATAAACAATAGTCATTTTTACTCCTACTACTGATTTAGTTTTTAATGAGCGAAAGCGAGAAAATTTATCTTTAGTATATTCTTGTAAGGGAATAACAGCACTCTTGGCATCCGCATAGGCCTCAAATGTTTGCGGATTAAAATAAATATATTTATAAGATACCATTGGTTGATTCCATACTTCGTAATCATAAACTGCATCGATAACAAAACTCTTATTTAATATTCCTAATTGGTTTACAACAGACATATGCCAAGTACCAGGATTAGTATCAAAACATTGTTGATTTAAAATACGTCCACTAATTGGGTCTCTTTTTACCTGGTTATCATTATTTTTAAGTGCACATCTGCCACCAATTATATTTTCATCATAAGAAAAATTTGCCCAAAAAAGTGAAGATAATGCTTTTATATCTGAGGGGTAGAAAGTAATTCTATATTTATTATTAACTGAATTTACAGTAATCGCATGAAGAGGTGTTGGTAACATATAACTGGCAAGCGCCCAACCATGGCATATACCCATCCATGTTTCCACTCTTCTCGCTGTCGAAAAATATTGTCTTCCTTCTTCCCACATATGTTTAGTTAAGGTAAAGCTTTCATCACCAATTAATAAATCATATTTTTCAGCAGGCGATAAGAGATCAATTCTCCCTCTATTAATATAATTAGTGGCGGGGTTTTTTAATACATATTTATGATAAGCTTTCCATTTACTATCATTGTTTAAAATAAAATCTAATATTCCTCGAAAAAAACCCACACTCGCTTCCGCTTTAGGATCAGCATAACGAAAAGCTATTCCTCCTTTATACATCGGCCAATAATTATCAGACCATGGCAACACTTGCAATTTTGCTTCTGTAAGATTGGCATTATCCATATCAAAAATATTTCTCATCATAGAGGCGCGATTATAAATAAGATTTTCTGCCAAATCATCTTCTCCGTAAGCAGATTTCCTATTATTAGAAAGAAGATTATTACGAAAAGCATATCTCTTTGTTGATAAGATATCTTTTTGTTTATCAGTTAAATATTGATTCGGTAAAATTTCACCTTTAAAATTTCTTTTTATTATAGGTCTACTCATCTCTTTGGTGGGATTGTGATGAAAACGAGTTAAAAATGATTTAACTTCAGTGTCTTCAGTGTCAATGTCAGCACCAATGTCAATGCCAGTGTAAATGTCAATAAGAGAAGTAGAAGCTGCAGTTACTCGAGCAATTGGACATATTAATACTGCTAGAGAGAATAATAACAAACCTACTTTTAACTTAATAATTCTAAAAATACTTTTCCTCATAAAATCTCCATGAATTAAATAATCATAAAATAGCTAAATTTTTCCTTACTCGGTTTATACAAACTTTCATTAACTTTAGTAATATATTTATTTTGATAGTTAGTTTCACTCTAATCTAAAAACTCTTAAACTAATTTATTTTTTAACTTATGAAGTGTGAGAAAATAAAAGTTAGGCAAATCCTTAATATATAAGAGTATAACTTTACAAGATAAATTACTTTCACTACTGTAGTTGCAACTTTAGGGTTAACCCAAACAGAATTATTTTATTTATAGTGAAGAAGGCCTCTTTAATAATTAGTTGTTAATAAACAAGAGTGAGTTCTTTTATGCAAAATAATATTTTTTATTTATTACCTCATAGTAAATTACCATTATTAATTTCAATTCTTGGGACAGAAAAGTTTGAGATTATTGGGCCTCAAAGTATAGACGGTTCTATTGTTTATGAAAAAATAGAAAATGTTGATCAATTGCCATGGGGGATTTTAGATTATCAATGGCCAGGGATTTATCGATTAGAAAATACAGATATCAATAAGGCCTTCATTTTTACAAATGGCCCACAAGCGCTTAAACCTTACCTTTTTAGAGCACAAGAACTTCTCTTTGAAGTTGAAAAAAAAGAAAATAAAAATAATAAAAAAAAATTAAATTTTATTCCAGCTAAAGAAGAGGCCCCTAAATTGGCCTTTATTGGTGCTAGAGCTTGTGATTTAGCTGCAATGGCAATTCAAGATAAAATTTTTTTAGCTGATACACATTTAGATATATATTATCGTTCTCGTAGAGAAAATCTTTTTATAATTGCAGTTAACTGTATACGTTCATCTGCAAATTGTTTTTGCGCTTCCACTGGCGATGGGCCGAAAGTTACTAAATTATATGATATTTTAATGACGGAGATAGAAGAAAATTTTGTAGTTCAAGTTGGTACTGATAATGGAAAAAGAATAATAGATCAATTAGAATTATCTCATGCACTTCCAGAACATATAAAAGAAGCTGACGAATATGTTGAACAGGCCGGGCTTCAACAAACAAAAAAACTGCCTGATACTAATCTTCGTAATTTACTCTTCTCAAATTTAAACCATCCTAGATGGAATGATGTGGCCAAACGTTGTTTATCTTGTACTAATTGCACTCAAGTTTGTCCCACTTGTTTCTGTCATTCATCTCTTGAGCAAGCAATTTTAGATGGAACTAAAAGTGGCCATTATCGTGTATGGGATTCTTGTTTTACGTGTGGACATAGTTATATCCATGGACGAGTTATAAGAGATGATACAAGAAAACGTTATAGACAATGGTTAACCCATAAATTGGGAAGTTGGTATGATCAATTTGGTACTTCTGGATGTGTTGGCTGTGGAAGATGTATTACCTGGTGTCCAGTAGGAATTGATATTACTGAAGAAACTTATGCAATTTATGATAACCAAAATAATGATAAAGAGATTATTAAAGAGATTATTAAATAGATTATATAATAAACAGATCAAAACTAAAAAAAAAAGAAGGTATAGGTTTTATGGAAAATCCATATCAAATTTATGAGGCCAAGATAATCGAACGTATCAAAGAATCTGACGATATCTTCACCATTAAAATTTTATTAACTGATCCATTCGTTCATCATGAATATAAGTTTCAACCTGGACAGTTCAATATGCTTTATCTCTTTGGAGTGGGTGAAATTGCTATTTCTATTGTCTCTGATCCTAAAGAAGAACAATATATCACTCATACTATTCGAGTTGTTGGCAGGGTCAGTAGAGGGTTTGAAAAGCTCAAAGAAGGAGACCGAATTGGAGTACGTGGACCATTTGGAAAAGGATGGCCTTTAAAACAAGCTATTGGAAAAGATGTGCTAATAATTTCGGGAGGATTAGGTTGCGCACCTGTTACCTCTGCTATCAACTATATAATTGAACGACAAAATCTCTATGGTCCTCTAAAGATTCTTCAAGGAATCAAGCGTAGTTCTGAATTTATTTATCATGAACGTTATGATCGTTGGGAGGCCGCCGCTAACACCGAAGTGATTATCTCTGTTGATGAGACAGATGTTTCTTGGTCCAAATCAATTGGTCTTGTGACAGAACATATTAAAGACCTTCAGCTAGATGTAAATAAAACTATTGTTATGATGTGTGGCCCAGAAATTATGATGAAGATTGCAGCAGATCATTGTATAAAAAAAAATATTGAAGAGAAAAATATTTATTTAAGCATGGAAAGAAACATGCATTGTGGCTGTGGACATTGTGGACATTGCCAAATAGGTGGAGTTTTTGTGTGTAAAAATGGCCCAGTTTTTTCTTATCCAGAGATTAAAGAATTATTGGGGAGACCCGGATTTTGATTTTGATTTTGATTTTAGGAGTTTTAAATGAATAGTGCAACTAAACCAAAAATCGCCGTACATAAATTTAGCTCTTGTGATGGATGCCAACTTTCTTTTCTTAATACCGGTGAAGATTTGATAACTCTATCCAAATTAGTTGATATAGTTCATTTTGCAGAGGCGGGAATATTGTCTCCAAATGAAAAAGTGGATATCGCTTTTATTGAAGGTAGTATGACAACTTCAGAGGAAGTTGAACGTATTCACAAAATAAGAGAGAACTCAAAATATTTAATTGCAATCGGTGCTTGTGCTACTGCGGGAGGAATTCAAGCATTAAGAAATTTTTCTAATTCTAATGTTGAAAAATGGAAAAATAAAATTTATGAGCGGCCTGAAACTATTAATAGCTTGCCAACCTCTACTCCTGTTTCTGCTCATGTAAATGTTGATTTAGAAATTTGGGGATGTCCTCCTAGTTCTTCACAAATATATACAACTATTCGTTGTTATTTATCTGGAGTTACTGCAGATATCCCTCAAGATGCTTTATGCTTACATTGTAAACGAAAAAATATTGTATGTGTATTAGTGGCAAAAGGCCTTAATTGCATGGGACCAGTTACTAAGACAGGCTGTGGTGTTCTTTGCCCCTCAAAAGATAGAGAATGCTATAATTGCTTTGGACCAGCTGAAAATATAAATTGTCTATCATTAGGAAAACGATTTCAGGAACTCGATTTATCGAACGAAGAAATTTCTAGAAGATTTCTTTTAATAAATAACAGTGCTCCTGCTTTTAAAAAGTGGGGAGAATACTTTAAAAAAATGGCCCATAAGGAAAATATTATATGACGGTAAAAATGATAAATGTTCCGGTTTTAACCAGAGTGGAAGGCGAAGGCGCTTTGGAATTATTGATTGAAAATCAAAAAATTAAAAACCTTAAATTGCGGATTTATGAGCCTCCTCGTTTCTTTGAGAAATTCTTAGAAAATCGTAACTATTATGACGTTGTAGATATAGTAGCAAGAATTTGTGGAATATGTCCG
Organism: Oligoflexia bacterium; assembly: GCA_015232015.1. Classification (GTDB taxonomy): domain Bacteria; phylum Bdellovibrionota; class Bacteriovoracia; order Bacteriovoracales; family Bacteriovoracaceae; genus JADFZW01. The sequence continues at coordinate 18,535 of JADGAM010000035.1, forward strand.
GTAGCTTATCAAATGAGTGCTGTACATGCTTTAGAAAACGCGCTAAATGTGCGGCCAGATCCCTGGGTTAGAGAAATGCGACGTTTGTTATATTGTGGTGAATGGATTGAGAGCCATGCTTTACATATTCATTTTTTAGCAGCACCAGATTTCCTGGGATTTCAAAATGTATTAGAAATGGTGAATAATAAATATCAAAAAGAAGTTAAGCGTGGAATTAAAATTCAAAATATTGGCAATAGTATTATTCGAATGCTAGGAGGCCGTTCCGTGCACCCAGTAGGGGCATGTGTAGGGGGATTTTTCCATGCTCCTTCCGCCAATGAAGTAAAAATTTTACTACAACAATTATATGATGTTCAAGCGGATGCAGCAGATTTAATCAAATGGGTTGCTACTTTACCATTACCTAAATTTTCTACTTCTAATAATAAAAATAAAGAAAATGATGATGTAATTTACATCTCATTATCTCATCCACAAGAATATCCATTTAATGAAGGACAAATTATTTCTAATAAAGGGTTAAATATTACTCCCGAAGAATATGAAAATTATTTCAAAGAAAAGCACCTTGAACATTCAACAGCTCTTTATAGTTACTTGCAAGGTAAACCCTATTTAGTTGGACCATTGGCCAGATTAAATAATAATTTTAAATTATTGCCACCTAAGGTTCTTAAAATTATTGATAAAATTGAACTTAAACTTCCAAGCAATAATATGTTTCATAGTATAATTGCACGAGCAATAGAGATTTATTATTCTATATTAGAAGCTATTCGTATTTTAGAACACTACAATTACGAGCTACCTTCCTCTTCCAAAATAGAAAATTTAGACAAAATTTTTCCCTTGGCCAATGATAGTATCGGTTATGGATGTACAGAGGCCCCTCGAGGATTATTATGGCATCGCTATGGAGTTAATAAAAAAGGTATAATAACTTCTTCAAAAATTATTCCTCCTACTAGTCAGAATCAAGCAAGAATTGAAGAAGATCTTAACACTTCTCTAACCACTTTTGGCCTAGATAAAGAAAGAGAAGAAATACGTCAGATGGCGGAGATGATTATTCGTAATTACGATCCATGTATCTCCTGCTCTGTTCATCTGCTAGATATACATATTACCTAGAAATAACAAGTCAGCACTTTTAAAAGAGATTTATAAGCTATTGGATATTCCATATAATTTTTAAGTTATTTTTGAACACCTCATAAGGAGTATAAAAGTTGGTATTGAGAGGGATTTGTTATGCTTTCTTTGTTTGCTTTCTTAATAATAAGCCCAAATGTTATTTGATTGTTATGAACAATATCTTTATTCCAGTTATCACCTTTTATAGTATATGTATCGCCATTTTTATTTGCTATTTGTGCATTCCAAATGGACGTGATCTCATATGGCAGCTTAAAAGTTAATGTCCAATTATGAAAATCTTTAAGAAAATTATTATTTATTATGGTTACCTCTAACTCAGCACCGGCATCCCAAATATTAATAGTGCTAAAATTAACTTTGAAATCGACCGTGCTTATTGGAGTTGGCAAGGAAGTTGGGTTAGGTGTGAAAGATGGCGATGGGGTTGGTGTCATCGGTATTACAACAGAGTTATTTACTATGTTGTAACTAATATCATTGATGGTTATCATTGTGGGGATAATTTTATAATTGCTATTTGATGATATTGGCAAGTTTCCATTCCAGCCAATTTCAATAGATTGGCTCGATGATATTATACTATTCCATGTAACGCTGGCCAGATTATTAATGGAAGTATCATTTGCATCTTTAGTTAAAGAAGCATTCCAGATGTTATTAGTAATTTCATTATTTTCTGTTTTTAATTGTATATTCCAGTTAGTAATATTTATGGATGATTGATTTAGTAAAGTCAGTTTTGCTGTATAACCATTGCTCCAAATCGACGGAAGTGAAAAATCTAGCTGTAAATTATTTTTATTTAATGAATCCTTAATAAGCACTTGCCATTGACCGTTTATATTTTGAAAGAGATTTACCACATTTTGGTCATTGTTTAGTGTTATATTTGGTGATGGGTTTATCGTAGGATCAATCGTAGGTGTATTTGTAGGAATGGCAGTAGCATTGGGGGTGGAGATAGGACTAGTACTAGGAGTTGGAGTAGCATTATTTTGTATTCTTGGCATTCCAAGAATACTATTGGTTGCCGCCAAGAGAGAAATGTTTGAATCATCGCTCTTAACGTCTGAATCGATTGACCAAATCATTGCTCCTGCAAGCCCTTTAGTGATTATATATTCTGCTTTTAATTTTACAGAATCAGGATCATCATAACTAATAAGAATTTTATTTGTTATGTTTGAAGTATTAAAAAGATATGGCACTTTTGAAGATGAATCGAAAAATCTAATGTAATTATTTTTGTTGATATAATTCTGATATAGATCTTTATAATCAAACATTCCTGCTTCATATGTTCCATTTGGAACTCCGGTAAATGAAGAGAATAGAGCATCATTACTATTACTTGAAATAACTTTGCTGAAACCACGACCATAAAATGGAATTCCTAATACTAATTGAGAAGCATTAGCTCCGGCCTGCAAATATAAGTTAATGGCAGCATCTCCATTTAAAAGTGTGTTTGTTTCTTTTGGATTAGTGTAAAGAGGTGAATTATGCCCTGTAATTTGATCCCAGCCTCCATGATAATCATATGTCATAACATTGATCCAATCAATATATTTTAGCATTTCACTAACCATAATATTGTTAGTAAATTGTGGACCTGCAGGAGCAGCTATAGTTAATAAATAATTTTTATTTTTGTTTAGTGCTGTAAGTTTATTAAATTCATTTCGGAATTTTTCTACTAATAGTACATAATTGATATCATCATCACTTCTATGTATGTTGCCATCCATACCCCCATTAACAGGATATTCCCAGTCGATATCTACACCATCAAAGCCGTTTGTTAGCATATAATTTATACAAGATTGTACAAATTTATCTCTACCACTTTCTGTTGCCGCCACATTTGAAAAATTTGAAGACCATGTCCATCCGCCAACAGAAATTAATATTTTAAGATGAGGATATTTTATTTTAAGATTTTTTAATTTAGGAAAATTGATATCAAAATCAGCATATGCATCTCCGGAAGCACAGCCGCCATTTACTATATTGGCAAAAGCATAATTAATATGTGTGATTCTTTCTGCCGGAATATCTTCTACTTGATAATTTCGACCATAAATTCCCCAGGAGACAAAGTATGCAACTATTTTTTTGCCATTTTCATTGCTATTTTCACTTAATCTTAATGAAGAAAAAGAAAAATTTTTAGTAGACAAAATTTGGTCACTTATACCTGAAGTAATTCGAGAGAGTGTGTTGGATGAATGATGATTTTTTCCACAAGAGATAGTGTTAAAGACTAATAACAAAAGTAGAATCAATTTTAGAAATGCTGTATTTTTGTAGTTATTCATTTTTATTTTTCTTTATAAATTAATTAGTTTTTAAAGTTAAAAGAATAACATGAAATTCTTGCATCATTAATAATTAAGATGACTTTGTTATTATCAGATAAAGAAATGTTGTAAATAAAATTAATTTGAGATTACCAAAAATAAAACACTTAGATGTTTGATAAAAATAAATTTAAGTGAATTATTTCCTATGTCATTTGATTTTTTTGCAAAATAATGAAGTATAAGATGTTTGGCAAATGCCATAAAAAGTACTCAGAAATTTAAATAAAAAATTTAAATAAAAGTGGAGAATACAGAAGAATGAATAATGTAAAAGAAGAAACCTTCCAATCTCTTCAACCAAAATTGGCCAACCGTGGAGCAATCGAGTATAGATTAAGATGAATTTTGTTTTCAATGGTATTAGATGAATTGATAAAATAATTAACAAGGAGCTTTAAAAATGAGAATTAGTGCTTTTTTCCTTTTACTAGCATCTGTTTTTCCAGTAATTAGTTTTGCTCAAACTCAGATAAATTGTAACAATGACACTCTTAAGAGCTGTTTAAGTAAACTTATCGAAAGAGTAAATGAATTATCGTCAGTAAATACTCAACTCCAACAACAATTAACAAATGAGCAAAATAAACACATCCCTTCTAGGGCCATTATAGCATTTAACCTTGAAACCTGTCCTGCTGGTTGGATTCCTGCTAATGGAGGTCAAAACACCCCCGATTTAAGAGGAGAGTTTGTTAGAGGATTGGATTCCGGACGAGGAGTTGATGCTAATCGAACACTAAGTTCTAGTCAGATAGCAACACATATACTTCTTGACGACGATCAACAACATGTAGTTGGGGCCATAGGATATAATCAAACTCTAGCTGAATTTGGGTACGAAGAACCAGCATCCATTCCTAACCATCTGACAGTACTTTTAAGTTATGTTACTGCTGCTCATTCCGCGGCCGTTCCAACCTCTGCTTTTACTAAAACTATTAGACCAAGAAATGTAGCTCTTCTTTATTGTATGAAAATCTAAAGTAAGAGAAATGAAGTTTTTGGTGTAAACAATCTAAACAAATTTTTATGCCAAAATATTTTCCCTAAACATTTATAAATTATTAACGTAAATGGCAGCATAAAACACTGAGTTGCTCGCTCTGATTGCGACAAACAATTGAATCTGAATGAGAATTATCTATCCAGTTATGAAAAAAACTAAGGGCCTGATTCTCAGAACACATTATATCAGGAGAGGGTTTTTCTACAGATCTAAAGAGAACATAACGGCCCTCCTGGCTAAGAGGACCACTTCCACCGGGAGTTAACCAATAGTAGATGGCATTTTGAATGTTGGATACAACATTACTGAGACCGATGGCCTGAAAAGCATTGCAAGGAACATACTTCTCACCAAACTCATCTTTGCAAGTTTGCCAACGCTCACTCCAGGTGACCATTTTTTCAGTGGCCATCATAAATTTTTCACATTTTTCGCCGGTTAGTACTCCAAGATCTTTTTGGCATTCAACTTGTTTTGAAAGTCCTTGGATTTGAGCAGAAAGATTTTGAATGGTTGATTCTTTATCATTCACACTTTGTATCAGAAGTTTAAGACAATCCTTGATATTGACTCCATCACCACAATGAATTTCAGCAGATATTGATATTGATGAATTGATTATCAGATTTAATAGTAACAAAAACAGTGCTAGTGATTTTCTTTTCATGGAATACTCTCCTTTCTGTTAATTTATGGTCAGTAACTTTTGCTAGGAGACCATATCTTATATATTTTTATATTTTCAAAAAAATTCGCTTATCAATTTTGCTGAACTCAAAATATTGTTATATAAAATCATCAGTGTTGCTAACTGTAAATTTAAAAATTGATTATGATCAATTTTTAAATTGATTATATTCAAACAAACATTTATGATTGGTTTTTTTAAATTATCGATTTTGTCGTTAATGTTAATAAAGATGAAGTTATATTCATTTTGAATTTGAATTGCAAAAGGAATGTTAAATAGATGAAGATAGATGACAAATTTCATGAAAGGGTTTCTTTGTTTAAAATTGATAACATTTCACACTCATCACAAAATAGTATGCCCTATCTAACTCCATAGCTTACTAATAATTAATTATTAATTTGTTGTAATTTTATTGCTTTCAAGGAAAAGTTTTTTGAAATTTGAGCAGCAATATTTAATTAGCTAGCTAAATGATAGGATATTTTATGAAAAAATTAACTAAATTAAAAAAATATTTTATAATAGTTCTAGTTCTAAGTTTAACTACATATCCTATGTTATCATCTGCCATCTCCAACTTAGACGATCCCTCGCGTATCCCCTTAGGTAAACCTTATCTATCCAATATAGATTTGCTTCTTGGAAATGAGTACTGTGTTCTTGGAGGTGAAAAATATGATCCAAACAATAGAAACAGTTTTGCTAATAATAAAGACAGACCACAGCTTGTACCTTATCCAAAGTTGGAAATGAATTCCAACTCCTCTCAGTCTGTAGAGACAACCTCTAATAAATTAATAGTGTCTGTATCAGGTAGTGCCGATGCTGGAATTGCATCAATTAATGCAAAACTTTGGAATGAAACCGCCTTGCTTGACTCCGAAGTAAAAATTTCTAATTATACAACTATTGCTTATATTGCTGGAAATGCTATTCTTACACCAAGGCGAATAAGTCAATTTGCTTCCCGTTTTCTTGAAAAAAATGATTATTCATCGATAATTAAAGAGTGCGGGAATGAGTTAGTATACCAAGTGCAACTTGGTGCCAGGCTTGTTCTTGGACTAGAATTTAATTTTGATAGCGTGGATTTAAAAAATAAACTTGGCTGGCTTGTAACTGTCAAAGCTTTTAAAGCAAAAAAAACAATCTCATCTCCTCCAATCAATCTTGCTAGTTTCAAGAAAAGAATCGCCTTCGGCTTCTGACTTTAAGAATTACAATGCAAAATCTAAGTCCAATGCAAGTTGAGTCCATTTGCTTTCATTAATTTTATCAGCAAATTTTCTTGGATCAGTTATATCTGCTTTTTCTAACGATAAACGTACTTTTTTGGGTGGACTGTTTGCTTGCTTCTTTAAAACTTCTAATAAATCAAAAACAACCCCTTTCTCTTTAGTCCAAACTTTCATCACCTCCATTCTATTTTTACAGAGAGGACATATTAAGGGATTATGACCAGTCCATTTCTCTATCCTATCAGAATATGTTTGTGTGGGAACTTTGAATATTTCATTATTATTTTTTATCAAATCTCTACTTCTTTGACCCATCTTTATTTTTTCTTTCCATTTTTCATAACTCTTTGAGGCCTGTAATCCATAATACCTGATCCTCTGAAATCCTTTAGGTAAAATTTGTTGAATCATCCTACCTATAAAATCATAAATTGAAACTGTTTCCACTTCTATTTTATCTGTTAAATGGCTCAAATATTCATACACTACTACATCATTCTTTTTATCGTATTTCAAGATCCTCTTAACTGATATTGATGGTCTCGCTAAATATCTTGATAAATATTTTACAACAGATCTCATTTTGTTTGGCACATAACCTTTCTTAAATCTATTCACAAAACCATTGGGATATTCATCCCACAACTCATCCACTAAACCTTTTACCTTATCTCCTCCAAATGTTTTTACCATTTTTAATAAATGATACTGCCATTTCTTAGGCAATATTTCTTTGTAAGGAAAATATTTAAGATCTACCCACTTACCAGTTATTAAATCTAGTCCGCCATTCATCACTAATATATGCAAATGAGGATTGTAATTTGCTCCACGACCTCCAATATGAATTATCATAATACAACCACTCTTTAAATGATTTACCTTAGTAACATGAGAAAACACATCCTGAATGAATGCCCACCCGGCCTCATAAAAAGAATTAAATAACTCTGGATTATCTTTATTTTGAAAGAAAAAACCATGTGCTAATTTTTTTGGCATAGTTAATATCAAATGACGATAGACTACTCCTGGTATTAACTTTCTTGATAATTGTGATACAAATTTTTCTGCAAACACTCTACTACAGCGAAGACAATAATGAGTCTTGCAGGTAAATCCAACAATATGTCGAGATCCACCACAGTTCATACAACCATATTCGGTGTATCCAAAATGAGGATCTCCACACTCGATCATTTTGTTAACTATCTTATCAAAATATTCAGTTGCATATTTCTTATATTTTGCTTTAAACTTAGACCAGAAGTCTTTATGGATTTCTACAAAAGGGTTAGATGTTTTTTTGCTCATACAAAAATTATATCTAACCTTTTCTTTTTTTGTTATTTCAGTCAACTACTTCAATTTTTACTCAGTGGTTCTATTCCGTTTTAGTTTGATTACTATTATTAATGGTAAGTGGTTTCCCATTTATTTAAGCATCCCAGAGTAAATTACTACTGATTCAATGCCAGCAAATGGAATTTCCCATAGTAGTTATTAAATAAGAAGTTAAATAGGTATCGGTATGTGAGTAAATTTATTTACGGCCGAGATGATTTATTTTTTGTAAAAGGCAAATGTGTTTATTCAGTTTATTCAATGAACGTTGTTTTTGAGTTGGTATTTGTCCATTTAAACCTTGATGTAGATGTCTTCACCCACACAACGCAAAAAGTGTGCTGGCACCATTATACCGCACCATTATACCATGGCACCATTATACCATTATATGTTTGTTGCAACCACGTTACAACTGTGTTATAATAAAACTACATCCAGGAGGAACTTATGGTAACAACAAAATTAAAAGCATCAAAAATGAATTCTATTGGGTTAAGAATTAGCTCTGAAAATAAAGAGATTATTCGCATGGCCGCAAATTATACTGGCCAAGATTTAACAAGTTATTTAATCAGTACAGCTATGGCTAAGGCAAAAAAAGACATCCTTGAGCACAAAGAAATACTTCTTAGTAAGCGTGATTATGACAATGTTGTAAAAGAAACAAAGAATCCTACTACTGCAAATAGAAAGATGAAACTAGCTTTTCGTAAACATTCCAAAAAATTTAAGGAGTAGATGATAGAAACTTTTATCCACATAACTGATCTTCTTAATCTTGAAATGCGTATGCATCCAACTGGCCGGTCTTTCTTGCTTTAACTGACTAAGCTGATTATTTAATGAATTGATGTTCATCAATTACCAATTTTTTTTTATTGGTGAGAATTTTAGTTATTCAGGTTTTTATTGCTTTTTAGAAATATATGAATTACCTAAATACTTTAATAGAATTAGTAATCCGTTAATTAAACTGACGTCAGAGTAAATATAATGATGCTTATAGGTTTTTAGTTATTCTAAGATGAATTTCTTGGATAGCATGAAAGGCTAACATGACAAATTTTTTAAAATTATCTGAAAATCAATTTTTTATACTATCCATGTTAGTATCAAGTATAAGCATGATTATAATTTTACTCCAAAAGCTATGTTTAACTTTATTGCACAAATCAAAGAAGCGCACTTTTACCTCTGTACCTGGTGTGGTGTTGTGTGGTTGTGATAGCAAAATTATTTTCAAGTTAAATAAATTTTTGTGTAAAACTAATATACCAAAGTTATACTTTTTAATCCTTTTTTTATTTATATTTGGCATAGTAGGATTAGCTGTTCAGTTTGTTTGTTTTATAATCTGGGGGAAAACGACATACGAATTTTTAGTAACTATTTTATCAATTATTCCAGCATTATTTATCGTATCAGCAATATTAAAAATTAATATATCTAAAATAATAAAATTACCCCAGATTAAATCTTTGAATGCTGTAAGCGATATTAAATATGCAACACTTACTCAAAGAGTAATTGCTAGAATTGTCGATTATTTAGTTTTTTTCCCGATATTTATTATTAGTTTTTTTTCTAATCGTAGCAGCGAAACACCATCTGTTTATTTACAGCTATTTCTTTTTTTTAGTTGGAGCTTGATAACAATATATTTCATAATTTGCCATAAAAAGTGGGGACAAACATTAGGAAAAAAACTATTGAATATTCATGTTTTTACATCTGATTTGGGATCTTTGAGTTGGAGAAACGCTTTAAAAAGTCAGTTTCTTTCAATCTCAATTTTTTTTATTTCACTCTTTTTTTTACTGATAGGGTTGTTCATTGCTCCTTTTGACAAAGTATCTACAGTTAAATGGCATTCCGACATTTACTTGTTATTCCCTGAAAATTCATTAACTTTTTTATGTAAAAGTTTTTCTAAGTATTTTAATTTTTTTTGGTTGATTGCAGATTTAATTGTTTTTTTTAAAGACAGATATAATCGTTTCATAGAGGATATTGTAGGAAACGTTATTGTAATTAAAGTATCCAATAAAGAACAAATCAATATAAATAAAAGATTTGATGAATTAGATCAATTTACACAGGCGCAAATTATGTGGAATAAATTAAATGAAGATGCTTAGTACTCACGTAAAAATAAAGTATCCATTTCTCTCTTGAAATACAGCGAAGACAATAATGAGCCTTGCAGGTAAATCCCCCGGTATCAACGGGTCTTCCCCAGGTAAGAACATCAACTCTTTCGTCTCTCGCCTACCTTCACTACACGATTCGTTTACGTAAAGGATATTGGATTTTGATGATCCCCACCATCTCATCCACTCCTCGTGCTTTACGAAGGTTCACTTTCATTTAGGCAGTAACATTGCATATTCTTATCCAACTGGCCGCCCAGTGGCGCTTTAACTGACCACCAAGTGGCGCCGTAACTGACCGGGCAGTGGCGTGCTAACTGACCACCCTCAAATGCCAAAGATTTGCTTCAACAATATTTTACAATATTTTACTTATCGTCTTTTTTTTCTTTATCCTTAGTAAAGGTATTTTTTAATTTTCTCATTGAATCTCCCTCCAATTCTATTTTATAAGAATTATGAATTAAGCGATCTAAAATGGCATCCGCAAAGGTAGCATCACCAATCAATTCATGCCATTTCTTTACAGGGATCTGCCCTGTTATTATGGTTGATCTTAATTCATATCGATCTTCGATAATCTCTAAAAGATCTTTTCGTTCGTTTTCATTTAGCTTTGATAATCCCCAATCATCAATTTATGTTGAGATCAACATAAATTGATTAATGGTAAGAATCTAGTAATGTAGAGTTGCAATGATTTTTATAATTAAGAGGAATAAATTACTCCACATTAATGACATCTCGTTAAAGTGATTCGAGCCACGTAAGGACGGATTCATGCTTAATCCAGGCAGGCCCATTTTTTCCGCTTCCTTTTTTATCAAGAGGATTAATTTTACTAAGGGCATTTCTTTTCATATCAAGATCAACGGTGGCATATCGATTAGTGGTCTCCAATGAATTATGACCTAACCATTGGCTGATCGTAGTTATGTCCACTCCTGATTTTAAAAGATGTACGGCAGAGCTATGTCGTATGCTATGTGGATGTAATCTTTTATTCTTCATTGTTGGGTTAGATGATCTGGCCAAATCAAAATATTTTGTAAGTAAGTACCGTAATCCGTAGCGAGTAAGCTGATGCCCACGATGATTTCTAAAGATATACTCATTTGATTGTGAATCAATCTTTTGTTCTTGCAATAATTCTTTAAGCAATGAGGCCGTCTGTGGCCAGAGGGGGCATATTCTTTCTTTTCTCCCTTTTCCCCTCAATCTTAATTGAAAAGGTTTAATGAGTTGCAAATCAAAAGCTCGTAAATCCAAAATTTCTTGAGTCCTAGCTCCAGTATTGAATAAGGTAACAAAAAGTGCATAATCCCTTCTACCATCCACGGATGTACGCTTAATTGTCGCAAATACACCCTGTAGTTCTTCGTATTCCAGATATTCAATAGGGCGAGTAATTGTCCTTTTAAAAGGTACGGCAAGAATTCTTTGACATTGTTCAAGTTGTATAGGTTTTTTCTCTGCCATAAAGCGAGCAAAAGCATGAATAGCTGCAAGTCTCACATTTCTGGTGGTGGTGCTATTCTTCCGTTCCTCTTCCAAGTATTGCAGAAATGCAACTATAATTTTGGGAGTTATATTTTCGATATCAATTTTTATTACTGAAGTTTTCTCTCTAGTGGCCACGAATCTTAATAACAGCACTAAGGTATCACGATAACTATGAATTGTATGAGGGCTCATTCCTCGAATTAACGATAGATGATTTGTAAAAAAATCATAAAGACATTCAGATAGTGTATTTGCCTGTTTAATTCTTTTCATTTAATACCTCTCCTTTGCAATGTTACTAGTGGAGAAGCATATCTTTCAAAGCGATTACTGGCTTCACTTGCTAAACGAGGTATAAAATGTAGATAATATTGAGTAGA
>JADGAM010000360.1:0-2440 GCA_015232015.1 Oligoflexia bacterium
AACATGATGATTTCATCTATCATTGGGATTGCGACAAATTTAATCCCATTACTAATGAAGGTCTCTATAAGATTCATTATACTAAAAGTAAAGAAAATAAAAAATACGAAAATGTATTTGTCTATGATTGGCGTTTATGGAGTATCGCTGAATTAAAGGAAATTTTAATTGAGGCCGGCTTTAGCAAAGTATACTGTTATTGGGAAGGGGATGATGAAAATGGTGGTGGTGATGGTAATTTTGTAATTACTGATATCGGAGAAAATTGTGATTCATGGAATTGTTATCTTTTGGCACTCCCTTAAATTTGACAATAAAAATTTTACATAACTATCAACCCAGTCATCTCTATAATTCAAACAAGAAATTACATATAATTCTATCCCTTTCTTAGCAAACCTACTTTTCAACTGATTTGCTAATTCATGCAAAGTCTCTAAGCAATCAATTAAAAATCCAGGCGTAGCAATTGCAATGCGAACGACATTACTATCATTATTGTTATTGTCATTTTTATTTTTATTTTTATTTTTATTTTTTCTATGTTTATCACAAATATCGTCTATCAAATTTTCTAAATAGGGTTTTGTCCATTCACTATAACCAAATTTTGATTGAAAAGCATAGTAAATAACTTTTTTATCTAACGAAGTTATTTTTTCTTTTATTAAAGAAAATGATTCTTCAATGGCCAACAAATAATTATCTAATGTATAAGAAGATATTTTAAGTGGCATTCCATGATAAGAAAGAATCAAATAATCAACAATTACTTCTTCTTTCTTCCAGTTATTAATATTTTCATCAATCAATTTTGAAGTTTGTTCAACATAAAATTGGGCCAAATGATAACTTCCAATAAATCTAAAATCAAAATCCAAATTTAAATTAAGCTCTTTAGCATGTTTGCTAAATTCATCGAAAATTAAAGCATTGGTTGGTTCAGAATAGAGCGGATAATGAGGGATTAAATATACTTTATCAAATTTATTTTGTTGGCCTTTAATTTTTTTAATCACATCACTAATTCGGGGAGATGAGAGTATGTATGCTCCATGAATATTAATTGAGTTGTTTTTATCATCTTTATTATCTATCGCAATTCTTTTACACAATTTTTCTACAAATAAATTAAAGTTTTTTATTAAAGGCATCTCACCGTTAAATTTATCACTTAATTTTTTATATATAGTTCGTAACTTAAATGGTCTTAATGTTAAAATAAAAAAATATAAAACAATAATCCATAAAACATTATGAAAAACTCCTTCTCGTTTAACCACTCTATCACTTATTAAAAAGTCTCTTAAATATCTTCTTATCTCAAAATAGGATGCATTTTGAGGCGATCCCAATTGAACTAAAATTATATCAAAACGCAAAATTACCTCCTTCAGATATTGCAAATTTATACCGACAAGTATAACATACAAACATTTTTATAATCTGAAAATCTCATCTCACTCCAAGGACAAGTATTATGGCCAATAATAAGAAAATGACAAACAAAATATCTACAACACTTAAAAGTTCTAGAACATCAAATGAACTAATAGGAGTAACAAAATTAGGCGAAAAAATTACTTCTGAATTTTATTACGCACCTGAAATACTTGAAACATTCATTAATAAGCATCCGCACCAAGATGCATGGACTAGTTTGATCTGCACTGAATTTACCACCCTATGTCCTAAAACTGGCCAACCTGATTTCGCAAAAATTTTTATAAATTATATAGCTGATAAACTAATGGTCGAATCAAAATCTTTAAAATTATATCTCACTAGCTTTAGACAGCATGGGCACTTTCACGAAGATCTAATACAAATAATATGTAATGATCTTTCATCTCTCATGCATCCAAAATATCTTGAAGTTGTTGGAGTTTTTACACCCCGAGGGGGAATTAGTATTTTTCCTTATTGTAATTTTTCTAATCAGCAAAAAAAATTCAAAGAAATAAAATTAAAACGATTATCAGAATATGCTCCAGGAAAATATTCTATGGATTTATCCTTAATATATTGAAACTATACAAAAAAAAGGCAAAAAAAAGGGAGCTCCCTGCAAAGCTCCCTTGTTCGGCATCCTGCCTATTTTGAGAGTGACTTCATGTCCCTCTCAAATTCTATTATACAAAATATTTCAAAAGATTAAAGAAATTTAATTAAAGGAAATTTTTTCCATATCATTTTATTTTTTATTGGTTGTTTTATTGAGCAAATATGGAGCATATTTGACTCAAAAAAGACAATCCCATACAATAGATAATATATTCTGACTAAATTCATTTTAACTATTTAATTGTTTAACTGTTTAATTTTCCAATATAAAAAAATGAAACTAACCAAATACTTCATTAACCTCTTTAAAAAAAATTCTGCAACTACTGATAAACATGACAAAAGAGCAATAAAAACTTTTACATTCTATATTCCG
>JADGAM010000360.1:2574-2962 GCA_015232015.1 Oligoflexia bacterium
TATGGGTAATATGCGTAGTAGAATTTTTGAATTTTGAAAATAATGAGTTAGATATTAATTTCCCTGAATTAACGTTAGTTGATGCCTCTGAAGAGGTTGAGCTAGATGGAGATTTTAGTTCCAATAGCAAGATTGAATGTATATACTAATCCACATATTACAATATATTACAATTCAAAAAAATAACCTTTTAACAAAAAGATGACTTATAATAATAGTATACAATTAAAAATTAAGAACTTAATTATATTATCTCCAAAAAACAATTGCTTTTATTCAAATGTTTTTTTATTTATTTCACAATTTTTTATATTATCGCTATTACTCACCAATACTGCTTGCACTTATTTCATAAATAATGATCAAAGAGATATTAGAAAAATAAAAA
>JADGAM010000361.1:0-480 GCA_015232015.1 Oligoflexia bacterium
CATGTTTGGCAATTCCTTTTCACCCCAATTAAAAATATAATCTACATATTGCCAATATTCCCCTAAGGATTCACCCTTTACAGCAAAAACAGGTACACCTGTTTTTGCAATCGCGGCGGCTGCATGGTTTTGAGTTGAATATATGTTGCAACTTTATATTTACATTGGGGATATAGAGCTGAAGACGATCCAAAATGGTTGGATAGAAAGGTCGATAATGAAGAAGAAAGGTTAATTATAAATCAGTTAAAAAAGTCTATTAAAAAAGATCCAACAAGATTTCATAGAATAACAAAGGAAATTAGAGGGGTAAGTGAAGAAACTACAACCGGGGTACATCGTTTATATCAGATGCATCAAAAAGGAGCGCTTAAAATTCCGGCAATTAATGTTAATGATTCGGTAACAAAGTCAAAATTTGATAATTTGTATGGTTGTCGTCATTCGGCTGTGGATGGAGTAATGAGAGCAACTGATGTC
>JADGAM010000361.1:544-1818 GCA_015232015.1 Oligoflexia bacterium
CTTTCAAAGGCCAAGGTGCAAGAATTGTAGTTACTGAAATAGACCCCATTTGTGCTTTACAAGCAGCAATGGAGGGATACCAAGTAATGAAAATGGGTGATGCTTGTAAAATTGGGGATATTTTCATTACAGCCACAGGATGTAAGGATGTTATTTCCGAAAAACAAATGTTGTCAATGAAGGATAACGCCATAGTTGGAAATATTGGTCATTTTGATGCAGAGATCCAGGTCAATGCCATGAGAAAATATAAATGGGAGAATGTTAAACCACAAGTAGATATTATTCATCTGCCAAATAATAAAAAGCTAATCTTACTTTCTCAAGGTAGACTTTTGAACTTGGGAAATGCCACTGGCCATCCTAGTTTTGTTATGTCAAACAGTTTTACAAACCAGGTTTTAGCACAAATTGAATTATTTACTAAAACTGAAAAATATCCGATAGGAGTACATACTCTACCCAAGTTGTTAGATGAGGAGGTGGCCAGATTGCATCTAGAAAAAGTGGGTGTTAAACTTGACACGTTGACCGAAAAACAAGCAAAATACCTTGGAATTTCAACGAATGGTCCATACAAAGCAGAAAATTATAGATACTGACAATTTATCTAACTAACCCAAATCCCTCAAGGACTGTTTTAACATTCGTTAAAGTAAACCCAAACTCGATTTCTAGGTTCTTAAATGCGTTTACCAAGGAGAGCAAGGTTTTAAATATCTTCCATTTTCCTCCCTTTGTAGGATTTAGTCTCCTTTTTAGAATTTTTGATATAATTTAGGAATGATTAAGGGAATAATACTGGACATTGACGGTGTCATTGTGGGTGAAAAAATCGGACTTAACTCTCCTTTTCCTCATCCGGATGTAATTAAAAGACTAAGATCATTGAGAAAAAAAGGTGTCATCATTAGTCTGTGTACTGCCAAACCTCATTACTCTATACAAAATATTATCGCAGATTCGGGGTTAGACAATCTTCATATAACCAATGGGGGTGGAGTTATCATCGATCCCATCGATAACGTTATTTTAAAAAAGCATATAATCGATAATAAAGTTGCAATTAAAATCATAGAAACATATTTAGAAAATAATGTTTACACAGAATTTTATACGATAGATAATTATTTTATTCAGAATAATCAATTATCTGATGTTTCAAAAATTCACACTCATATTTTGCAAAACGAACCCAGAATTGTTACCTCACTTAGAAAAGAAGCGAAAAGACAAGAAATTGTAAAAATAATGCCGATCGCCAGAAACGAAAA
>JADGAM010000361.1:1845-2402 GCA_015232015.1 Oligoflexia bacterium
AAAAATATTCCAACCTTTTGAAACAAAAGCAACTCTTAGTTGGGGTATCCACCCAATTGCTCTCCCCAATTTATTTGCAGTAATTACTGCTACGGGTATCTCAAAAAAACAAGCTGCGTTAGAAATAGCATCAAACTACAATGTTAAAGCGGAAGAATTATTAGGAATTGGTGACAGTACGAGTGATTGGCAATTCATTGAATCATGTAAATATGCAGGCACTGTTTCAAATGCTTCTGAAGAATTAAAAAAGCTGGTTAAAACCAAAAACAAAAACGATTACTTTATCGGAAAGAGTGTGGACGAGAATGGCATCCTGGATATTTTAGATTTCTATTCTCTATAAAAGTGGAGTGGTAAAGCTCTAAATTCCTCCCAACAAGCGAGCAGAATTTGGGATCCGAAGCGGTCCCTAAATTTTGCTCTTTGGAGTTGGGTGAGAACCTCTTTGGTTCGCAGTGCCCCACATACACGCTCTTGCGACGCAAACACGTAGTATTTGGGAGCAAGTAAGTGCTGTGTGGGGAATCCTACCCGAGGATCAAATAAACCTATAA
>JADGAM010000361.1:2446-2961 GCA_015232015.1 Oligoflexia bacterium
CAAACGGTTGGCTCTTGTCTATACGAACTCCATCAGGTTGGCAATAATGGTCAAGAGCGGTTTCTTGGTAATGCTTTTGCTGTTTCTACTCCTGATTTAAAATATCTTACTACCGCAAATCACGTTGTATCAAATAAAGGAGCGCATCCAATATTTAAAGCAGTATCACATGACAGGACGGTTACTCTTAATGATTTAATTTTTAATCAATTAGGATTTAAAGATGTTGCTGTTTGTCCTTTACCCGAAAGCTTGGATACTCTTCCTCTGGGCACTGATGAAGATTTGGTGGGGAGTTCAAATTTGATAACAAGACACTCTAGAGAATATGGGAAATTCCAAGAATCACATCTTTTAAATCTCGTTGCTGTTGGAGGAATAGAACTATCTCGTAGAAGAGGAATGCCTATAAGGCATAATGAAGAATTTACATTTGATTCTAAAGGTAATGAAATAACTGAAGAAATTGCACCGGCGGGATCATCAGGAACAGCAATAATCACTGAACAAGGAAA
>JADGAM010000362.1 GCA_015232015.1 Oligoflexia bacterium
AGAAGTAAAAGACTGTCTCATTTAATTATGGTTTGTTTATGGATGGTCAAAAGTCTTGCAGTTTACACTGTTCAGATACCACCAGTGACGCCCACCGTCTGATCCGCTCCACGTCCAAGTAATTCCCTGGACATAACTAAGAGAATTCGCGCATGAAGTAGTTTCAACGCCCCAACTATCTCTATAGTTACCAGCTTGATCATAACTTCCACTATTATCAATATACTTGTAAGGAGCTATTGCGTTTGCGGTGGGAGAGGCGCTAACTTTTATAGCGAGACTAAGCCTTGTTGATAACTGATCAACTGAGGTCACTATATTTGGAACCGTCGTTATTGCTAATGTAGAGTTATTAACTAGCTCGTTGTATGAAGCACAGCTTGTAGCAGATTTTATAGCTCCTATTCCATCACAAGTTTGTGTATTTGCAGGAAGAAGAGCACAGGTGATTTTTCCACTTGAATCTACACTTTTTAAATAGGAGTTTGGATCACATGGTCCCACAGGTAAATTTCCGCATGTAGTAACTCCGTTTACAATGTTTCTAACATATTGAGCGGCCCCACAGTTGGTATTTAATCCTGTTAATGAATTCCCACAAACTAACTTTCCGTTAATATCAATCTTTTTTGCAAACTGATCAGCAACTAAGCACTCGTTATTTTGATCTATATTAATTTTAGTTGTATCACAAATGAGATTGCCGTTCGCATCTGAAACTAGCCTTCCAGTAGTACAATTTGGCGTGTGTGCGGGATTAGGAATACAAGTGGCAACAATTTTACCATCATGGAGTTTTACTTCTTTTAAAGCTTCATTTGCATTACAACCTGCTGGTGATGGGTAGAGGAAACAACCTCCAATCACGTTAGAGTCGCTACCGGCAGTAGGAGTGGGTTCGACGTAATGAGCACCCGTTCCTTGGCATGCAGCCTTCACAGCTGCCGCTGCCCAAGAGAGATCAGCGTATGCTAAACAATTGCCAACCTTGGTTGGGGCAGAGCTGTCAGGTGTGATATTAACATAAATTTTTCTTATAACATTATTGGCGCCAAAATAAGTTTGGTCACCAGTAACAGCGGTAAAAAATTTTCCACCAGCTTTTTGCTTATAAAAAACTAATTCAATATAGTAATCACTGGGACGATTTAGAGTGGTATTGTCAAAACGTAAGCTGGCACCTATTGCCATTTGCCCGTTTAAATATGTGCTTCCTGTTACCGATGACTCATTTGTACCATCAGCACCTGTCTTATAGGCATCGATCCAAGTTGTTTGAGCGGTTTGTTTTTTAATGATTGCAATTGGTATTTTCTGAGTAGAAGTCGTAGGAATAGTTGTGCCGGTAAGGGTTTGTTTACAATTAATTCCTCCTGATAGAATAGTATTGATATCAGTCTTAATGAAGGTGATTTCAGTATCCAAGAATGCAGTTTTGCTGCTTTTGTTCATATTCTTCGTTAGATTTAAGAGAGCTAAGGAAAGACCAGATGCCATCCCTGCCGCGACTATAATCTCTACTAAAGAAAAACCCAAACTCAAACCAAAAAAAAAATTTTTTAATTTTTTATGCGATTTCATTCCTAATCCTCTTTCCCTAAACACTGTCTGGCCACTATTTCTCGATTGATCTTTCCACGAGAGGTTTTATGGATAGACTTTAAGGTAAACCACTTGGCAGGATACTTATAAGAAGTCATCCGCTCTTTTACCCATTTTTGTACTTGTTCTAAGGAAAAAATTTTTTCTTGTTTTAAAACAACTGCCAACCCTACATTTTGTCCTGCTAAGGGATCGTTATAAGCAAAGGTACACGCTTCCACTACACCAGGGCACCTTTCAACAAGCATATCAATCTCTTCGGGAGAGATTTTAATGCCTGCTTTATTAATTTCATGACGAACTCTTCCAGTTAAAAAAAGTTTTCCTTGAGGGTTCAGATAACCAATATCACCCGTGAAAAACCAGTTGTTATGAATTGCTTTAGCAGTTGCCGCTTGATCATGATAATACTCGCGCATAAGTGTTGGTGTTTTAATCCAAATATATCCTGGCGTCGAGGGAGGAAGTTTAATGTTATCCTCGCTAGTTACTAATATCTCGCCACCCCAAACCTCGCCAATATAACCATCAGAAAAATCTTGCAGATCATCTTCGCTGCCTGCAATCCAACTGGCGGTTTCAGTAATACCATAAACGTTCTTGACGTTTTTAGTGCCACTCCACTCACCAATGAGCTGATAGAGAGGACGACTTAATGGAGCTGAACCACAATGAATTCTTTTAAGAGAATGACCTTTGGGTGCAGAGGTGAACTGAGTGAGCATTTTCCATACGGTAGGAACCGAACTAAAAAAATTAACTTGGTAGCAATCGATAATCTTGTCTAAAGAAGAGAGGATGGTCAGATCGAACTTGGGCAATATTATAAGATGGGCCCCACTGAGGAGAGGAAAGAGGCAATTACAAATCAGTCCATGTCCAAAGTGAGTAGGAAGGAGATTAAGAGTATTTTTACACTCTGTAATATCGACATAATGTCTTAAAGTGAAAAATTTAGTATAGAGCGAACGAAAGGTGTGAACCACACCTTTGGGTTGTCCAGTCGATCCAGAAGTGTAAAGAAGTAGGGCATCGTCATCCCAATGAAAATTTGGGGGGCCATGGGGCCAGAGAGTATTTACAGTATTTACCGCATCTAAAGTATCAACTATATACCTGAGTGATTTAGCAGAAATAAGAAGTTCCGAGGAGATTAAATTAGTGTGTCCTCTGTGTACCACAATTTTTGCTTGAGCGTGATTGGCAATATTTGATAATTCCATTTGAGTAGTTTCGGGATCTAGAGAGATAGCACAAACTCCAAGTTCCCACAGGGCGAGCAGATCAGTAAAGAAATCAACACTGTTACCATGACAAATAATCGCTTTATCTCCACGGCCAAGACCTAAGGA
>JADGAM010000363.1 GCA_015232015.1 Oligoflexia bacterium
TGGTTGATGAGATCAAAAAAAGCACTAAAAAATGGAGTAAAAAGTAATGATAAAATACATAATTCCATTTGCATTGATGTTTTCGCTGGTTAGTTGTTCTTCAATGAAACAAAGAGAAGTTGTAGAGGTGAAAGTTCCTGTTGTGCAACCTTGGCCTGAACCACCGAAAATTGAAAGACCGATGTTGGAGGTAAATTCAATTTCTGATGAAGATATTAAAAATAAAAATTATGATAAAATTATTAAATCGTTGCAAATTACAAATCAACAATTAATTGATTATTCCGAAACCCTGGAGAAATATTTAGATGCTTACAGGAAAAAAGAAGTAGCGACAGGTAGTAATTAAGAATAACCTACTCTCCAACATTTTAATTAAATTTAGTATTTTAATTCTACAGGAATTTCCCTTTGGAAACTATATTTCTTGAGTGAAACACTTTAACTATTAACAAATAAAAAGTGATTGCTATCATTAAGATCGTTATATCCAGCAATCATCATTGCCAATCTTTGTTCAATGAGTTCATGATGGGCATGAGCTAGGAGAACTTGGTTTGCAAATTAATAGATAAAGAATGTCCACGAGGGGATTGATATCATAATAGCAGTAACACTTTATTTAAAAAGAGGTTTTCTGAATTTGTTGTTACTGATAGTGTAGTTATATTATCAATAATAGAATTACACTGGGGCTTTTCACAACTCTCCAATAAATATGAATGGCGCTACTGAGCAGCCAGTTTGATAAGAAGACGCATTTTTGCAATAGTAAATATATAATAATTGGTAATATACTAGTAACATACTACTTAATATTTAGGGAGGGATTAAAATGCGATTAATTTTAAATTTTAGTTTATTTTTAACTTTATTTTTATCAGTTAATAATAAATTATACTCTAATTGCGATTTGGCAGCTGTTTCTGAAAATGCTCATGGAAACATAGTAAGGGTAAATCATTGCTTAGGGATGGCTCATTTTTTTAAGAAAAAAAATTGTGATGATTTGAATGATCTCAATAGAGATGTAAGAGAATATCAACTTGATGCATGTAAGGCACTTTATAATGTTCGAAATAATATTCCTATTTCTTCAGGAATGAACAGCTTTGAAAAACGTTTAACTAAATCGATAAATGAAGCACTTGAGAACGGAAATTTTGATTCAGATTTTTACTCTGGCGTAACTGACTCAAGAGCTGCAATAAAAATTGGTTTTGTACAATCAATTAAATCAATAGAAAAAAAAGGAGACAACTGTAGTAGTGTTAAATATTTCAAAGATATTTGTTTTGCATTTAAAGCGAGTGGTTTGAATGATAGAAATGATGTGCTAACCTCTTTATCAAAACACAATTGTGGAATAGAAATTATACCTCAAACAACTATTTCAAAATTATCTCCAATTGAAAAAATAGCTCAAAAACTACGTAGTGTATCTGATATACCTGTTTATTTAAGTGATGGATGTTCAGTAAACCTAACTCACAAAACACCAACTGTATTTCCATCCTTCTTTGTTGGTAAAGATAAACTTTTCTATTATACTTCAAAAGATAAAAATTTTGAATTTGATATATCCGCTTTTCAAGATTCTGCTTGGAATGAAACAATGAACAGGTTTAATAGTTGCTATGCTCATATCTTAACGAAAGAACCTACAAAAGATTCATCATTTCCCTCATTACTATTAAAAGATAATAAACTTCTATACTATAATTCAATTTCGGAATTTGTAACATTTTCAGAGGATGTTGAAAATTTACAAAAATCGATAATCAAGGGAGATACTCAACTAGCACGAATAAACAAAAATACTTGTGATCAAATTCAAAAAAACGGGGGGAATATTTTAGAAAATGTAGAAAAACTTTTTATTCCTTCTAGGTTATGTGATTTTCTTTCTAAGAAATTATTAATAAAAGAATTAACCCAGTTACAAATTACAGCAGGAAGATTAAGGCCAATTCAAGTAGAAATGGCAGAAAGATTAGAAGAAAGAATAAATGAAAGATTATATGGTAGATCAAAAAATAATTTAAGAATTCTGGAAATTGGATATGGTCATCCATCAATGTTAGCGGCATTAAACCAGAAATACAACATGTCAACAGATATGGAAAAACATGGTATTAAGATTGATCTTGTTGGAGCAGATGTTGTTTCAATAAATAAAGATTGGTATTCTGAAGGGATAGATACTAAAACTACTACTGAAATCAAACAACAAGAAAAAGAGAAAAAAGAAGGAATTGGTAAATATGTGAAAGGAATTAAACTTATCCAAATACCAACCGCAGAAGATAGATCTTATTATGAAGTATTTAATAAGAAATTGTCAGAATTAACTCAAACCAATGATAAATTTGATATCATTTATGCGGTAGATGTTTTAAAAAAAGATGAATTTACTTGGGGCGAATTCAAATCGCCTGTATCTGACAGTGCTTATCTTGCTTTTTTACATGATCTTCTCGCGCCCGGAGGAGAAATACTTATTATGAATGATTTTGGTACGCCTGCATTGCCTAGTGGGATTGATTCGCAGTTATTACCTATAAAAAATAGTGCTATCGATGCAAAAAATAAGTTAATAGGAAACGAGGCCGCACTAAAAGCATTTGAAGAGGGGATGGAAAAAACGAAAAAAGGCAAGAGAGAATTTTTAACAAAAGAGATCGGGAAAAATCATGATGCAAAAACCACTAAAGAGGAGGTTGATAAGAGAATGATGGAACTTTTTGGGGATGGCACTCAAAAAAATCGAGGTCGATATGGTGTATATAATTTTAGTATTTTTGGAAAAACGGCTTTAAAAGAATTTGATTATACATCTGACGAAGAATAGAATGCAATAATAAGCTTATTGGACCATCTTGGCGATTTATATGCAATTTTGTTCATACTAAGGGAAAATTTGATTAAGTCTGACATCGAACCAATCG
>JADGAM010000364.1:0-490 GCA_015232015.1 Oligoflexia bacterium
AGGAACTTGTGAACACAAGATGGTCCACATTAGAGGTTTTCTAAAGAAAAAGTGTAGAAACAATCCGACAAAATCAGCATGATACAACCATGTTTGAATGATTGAAGGACGTTCTTTTATTACGATGAAAAATAGTTTGAATATTTTGATATTTTTTATTGATAAAATTTTTTTATTCAATCCCACTGAATGAACTTTAAAACCAAAAGAGCTAAGTCTTTTACCAATCGGTCCTTCATCACTTAAAGAAACAACAACATTACTATATTTTGAATCCTTGGAAAATTTCACTAGATTTGCTAAAATATTTTCAGCACCACCAGTGTTTAATTCGGTAATAACATGCAAAATGACTTTTTTCATTGTTACAGTCTATCCTTTTTAATTGATTCCTCCAGAATCGAATGCAGCTCTCTTCTTATTCTGGAATTTTGATCGACTAAAATTCCAAAAAACAAAAAGAAAAAACTTAGTATGGAAATAAGAACAG
>JADGAM010000364.1:519-2404 GCA_015232015.1 Oligoflexia bacterium
TTGTCACCACGTCGTAAACTCCCATTGATAGTCCTGTTAGGAAAAAAAACACAAAAAATGGAAGAAATATTTTTATCGGATTAAATAAAATAATCATTCGAAAAATTATCACTATAAATCTAAGACCGTCTTGAAAGGGCCTTAAATTACTGCGACCTTGCTGCCTTTTGCAAATCTCATCCATAGCAACATATTTTACAAAATATCCACTTAACATCATAGCCAGTGTAATCGTTGTTGGATACGAATAGCGCTGAGGAAAGAGATGCATGAATTTTTTCAAGCATTCAAGTTTGACAGCTCTAAATCCACTAGTCAGATCTTTTATTTCTCTTCCCGATAAATAACAAGCTACTCTATTGAGAACAAAATTACCAAAAGAACGAAAACGAGAAACATTTGAATCTGTAGTTCTTGCTCCAACCACCATGTCATATTCATTCATACAGGCCAATAATTGAGAAATAAGTTCTGGAGGATGCTGCCCATCTCCATCCATCATGATAACGATATTTCCTGTAGCATTATTTATACCAGTGCAAATACTGGCGCCATTTCCAATATTATAGGGGTGTCTAAATACTCTGGCCCCCTTACTTTTTGCCACTTCTCCTGTTTTATCACTTGATCCATCGTCTACGACAATCACATCCCAATCTTTGGCCATAGGAAGCGAGTTTATTCGATCAAGAACTAAAGAAATTGAATTCTCCTCATTGTAGGCCGGAATAATAATCGACACATTTTTTTTCATTAATTAAACACCTCTGAACATAAAATCAAGCACCCTTGTCCCTGAAAGGATAATTCGTTTAACATCTTCAACAGAATTCATTTGATTGCGAGCAAATTGGAACAAAAAGTTTGGTCGCAAATAAAATTTACGATAAGCTTTTTGTACAAGTTTTTTTAAATCCTCTCTCTTTAGATCACAATAAAGGTGATTATAAAATCCGTCTATATGTAATCTACTAAGATCGCTGGCCGACCCATCACAAATTTGGGGATGAATTTTTGCAACTTCCTCAAATAGGGGTGTTCCAGGATATGGTGTACAAACTCCAAAGGTGGCGGTCGTCGGGTCCAATTTTTTCACAAAATCTATTGTCTCTTCCACAGTTTGCAATGTATCACCTGGATTACCAATCATAACATGTGCATGCGTATTTAGGCCCAAAGAATGTGTCCATTCAAACACTCTGTATGCCTGCTCTATCCTATATCCTTTTTTAATTTGATTTAAAACTTTTTGATTTCCAGATTCAATACCAAACTTTATCGTATGACAACCGGCCCTTTTGGCCATCTCCATTATTTCGTAGTCAATCATACCTATTCGAGCGTTAGCAATCCAACTTATATCCATCGAATTATCAATCAATTGTTTAAAAATATTATATTCTCTCTCTTTATTGACAAAAAATGTGTCATCTCGAAAATAAATCTCTCGTATTCCAAAATCTTTAAACGTCTTAATCATGTTTAAAACATAATCCGCAGACTGAAATCGCACCCTATGGCCATCAAAAGAAGGTGCGGTACAAAAAATACATTTTCCAGGACACCCCCTAGAGGTACTTACACTCATATAAGGCATACGACGAACAATGGGGTTAAAATAATCCACATTTTTAGGTAAAAAGTTAAGATCAATTATCGGAAGATCATCTAAATTTTCGATGAAAGGATATTGTGGATTAATAACGATTTGTCCTTGGAGATTTTTATAACCAAGTCCATTCACAGCATATCTATCATCATTAAAAAATTTTCTACAAAAATCTTTGATTACAAGTTCTGGCTCAAATTGAATAATAAAATCGACACCTTTGTGAGCAAGAGTGTAAGTAGGCATAAATGTTGCGTGAGAACCAAAAACCAATGT
>JADGAM010000364.1:2529-2940 GCA_015232015.1 Oligoflexia bacterium
AAACTTCAGCTATATTTAATTGTAATGCTTGCGCATCTATAAATCTAACTTGTTGGTCATCTTTCTCTAAACAGGTTGCTACTTGCTTAAGAGAAAATGGAGGAACAGTTGCACCTCCTATTCGTTTACCTGCACACCAACAACCATAGAGCACATCTCTTACAATATTTTTTCCGCCTGAGATTAGGGGATTCAAAACCACAACATTGGTCTTTTTCATTAATCATCCCTTTATAATAAAAGTATCTTCATTCATATCAATCAATCTCACGAAAATCAAAAAATTGAGAATGAGCAACATAAGTCATCTTTCCGCCTTTAAGAGTGAGTTTCAATAAAACAAATCTAACAAATTTTGAACACCAATGATACCGGCCGAAAATTAATAGGAAAAGACGAAACAAAATTAAT
>JADGAM010000365.1 GCA_015232015.1 Oligoflexia bacterium
AAACTTTTCTTATAATAATGATTCAATCATACAAAAAAGAATGAACGATACCTTGTTTAATAATAGCAATGTTATTTCTCGCAATAATAATAAATATAAATCATTACTTGAAGATCAAGCTATTCTCTCATCAAATGAAAAAACAGTAGGTGGTTCCAAGGTTAAAAAATTATCTTTATCTGAAAACATGATCCGTCTTGGAAAAATGAGTGCAGAACCGTTAGAGTTTGTAGATTATCCAACTATGGCCAAAACACTTTTACCTGGAATAAGAGATGTCGCTAATATTTTTAATAACGATAAAACTTTAAAGGGTTGGGATGAACTTAATGAAGAACAAAAACAAGCAGTAACCAACATAATACTTCCAATTATTTTTTCACATACACTTGTTCATGAAATGGGTCACAATCTTGGATTAAGACACAATTTCCGGGGATCATTTGATAGAGCTAACTTTTATACTTCTAAAGAAATATATTCTAGAGATGATATTATAAAAAATAAATATATTACTGCTCCTGCTTATAGTTCAATAATGGACTATGGCCATTCTGAATTAAATGGATTAGGCCTTCTTGGAAAATATGATATCGCTGCTTTACGATTTGCTTACGCTAGAGAGGCAGTAAAATTAAATGGTCAAGCTGTAAAAATTGAAAGTACTTTAAATGAAACAAGAAAACAAATAGACGATGCTTATGCTCCCAAGATGAATGATCTTTATACAAAACACAAACCAATGGTATTAACTGATGATTTAAATAAACTTGCTGAAAAAATAACTAAGGCGCAAAAAGATCTCACTGAGGCGGAAGCAACTGAAAAACCAAAGTTAAAAGAAAAATTAGCGGCCCTAGTAAAAGAACAAAAAGATAAGCAAAATGAGTATATGACTTTCCTAAAGGAAGAAAGTGCTATTAAAAAAGATTCATTACGATCATATCTCTACTGTACAGATGAAAATTTAAACGTAGATGTATCATGCGATCAATTTGATGAAGGAACAACATTTACCGAAATTGCTCTAGCTCATTATAGAAATTATACTGAAAGTTTAAGACATCGCTATTTTAGAAATAACAGAAATGATTTTTCAGAGTATGACATAATCCCATCACTAATGAGCAGTACGAGAATGTTTTATAAAGCTCGCATGATTTTCGAAATGTTTGAAATAGCAAGTAGTATGTATGGAAAAAATAAAATGAATAATGGTTGCAATAGTAGTGAAAGAGAAAACCATTCTGCTTGTAAATTCATTGAAGATATTAGGGCCTCTTCAATGGTTATTTCTAAGCTATTCTTAGAAATATTAAAAATGCCCGATCTAACATGTTTGGTGAAAAATAAAACAGAAGCCTCAGATGATAAAACAACGCTTATGCCATTAAGAGCTTTTTTCTATGGAAATAATCTTCAAACACAAATGGATCATGTACCAACTTCTTGTTTTGATACTAAAATATTACAAGCTTTTGATGAATATGGTTTAACCGTAATGGCACAAGCAGGGCAATATTTTAAAAATCTTATTGAAATAAATCCAAAATACAATAACGGCGATTATACTCAACTAGCTGTTCGAGGAATTTGGCAAGATAAGGTATTAGCTATGAAATTTTTAACTAAACGAAATATTTCTCTACGTATGGAAGAGGGCGGCCAAGGAAGCTTCATTGATATTCCTGATGTTAAAGCAGCTGTTGAAAACTACATACTTCATGTAACAACAAATGTAGCATTAAATGACCCTATACTTTTTCAAAATCCTCTTACGGGAGATGTTTACAAAGTTCCTTACTTTATAGATGAAAATTATGTTTTACCGGATCAAATGTTTCCCGTAGTAAGACAATTTCTTGGAATGCCAGCAGGAAATACTCCTCTTAATAAAACATTACTACAAATTGCATATACCTCAAATAAAACTCAAGATGTAAACTACAAAGATGAAGGAGATAAATTTACAGAAAACCTTTGCGTTTATAAAAAATATAATTCCGAGGCCTTTGTTTCAACTCCATCAAAATTTGTACAAACAACTTATGATAAAGTTTCTTACGGTGCTAACCCTAATAATAAAATTGCATATGTATTATTATCTAAAGTTAAAAATGAAACTGAACAATTTAATACTTTAAATGATAATCGAGCTGATATTGATAAAATCTTGGTATTACGTTTTGGTGATAAAATCCCTGAGCCAATTTTTTCCGCTGATGAGAAAAAAGTACTTAATGGAATTCTTTCTATAGAACAATTAAAAAAAGTACTTGAAAAACTTATTTCTCTTACTGATGCTGATGCTAATTTAAGTGATGAAGAGGCAGCTGCTTTACTTGGAAATGGTAATAAAAATTCAGTATTGATGGCCTCTAAACTTGGTAAAGCGCGATTAGAATTTCTTATTACATACAAAGAGAATAAAATGGTCGGTCAGCTCT
The DNA here is from genome assembly GCA_015232015.1 of Oligoflexia bacterium. Lineage (GTDB taxonomy): Bacteria > Bdellovibrionota > Bacteriovoracia > Bacteriovoracales > Bacteriovoracaceae > JADFZW01. The sequence goes on from JADGAM010000365.1 coordinate 2,448, forward strand.
CTGTTGAAAAATTAAAGAAAATTTTAGTATTAATTAAAACTCTAAATGGTAGAGAGTTAACTCCCTCAGAGTTAACCGATGCTGTAGGTAGTATGAGTGCAAATCTTGGTAAAATGGCCTATAAATTAGGAGAAGAAAGAGTAACCACTATAATAAAATTAAAAGACGTTGCTCCTGATAATGCTACAATTGAACAAAAATTTATTTATTCGCTTGATAAGAGTGTATTAAGTGAATTTAACAATGGAACATTAAAGAATAAGATATCTTCCAAATGGGTCTCATTACAATCTATGCCAGAATGTAAACAAAACTAATTTATTGAATATGCCCCAAAAAATGGGCACGCTCAATATCTTAGGGAAAAATTAATTTTATTTAGTTTAGATATTATGATTTCAGATGCTAAGATAGTCTGAATCTGATCTCCGATCTGAGATCAGATTCAGAAATCCCAATG